>NZ_JBRREF010000050.1:0-34422 GCF_056760135.1 Stenotrophomonas sp. STEN023
AGGCTTGGGCTGGCTGGGGTTTGGGTATTTTTTGTGCGCGTAGCTATTCAGCACGTGGGCGCAGGCGGCGCTTTGGATGAGCAAAATCCAGAGCCCCGGCCCCCCCCCCCCCCCCCGGGGGCGGCCCCGGCGGCGGGGTGGGGGGGGGAGGGGTGCTTTTTGGCTTTGGCTTTGGCTTTGGAGTTGGCTTTGGCTTTGGCTTTGGCTTTGGCTTTGGCTTTGGCTTTGGCTTTGGCTTTGGATTTGGCTTTGGCTTCGCCTGACCCAGCCCCTCCCAACCGCCCCGCTCCACCCTATAACCACCGCAAACCAATGGTTGCAGCTGCAACCGGGAACTTCATGCAGAATCAATCGCACTGCACTTCTGCCAGCCCGTTCCAGCTCGCCCCATGCCCGAATACCGCTCTAAAACTTCTACCGCTGGCCGCAACATGGCCGGCGCCCGCGCCCTGTGGCGTGCCACCGGCATGACCGATGGCGACTTCCACAAACCCATCGTCGCGGTGGTCAATTCCTTCACCCAGTTCGTGCCCGGACACGTGCACCTGAAGGACCTTGGCCAGCTCGTGGCGCGCGAGATCGAAGCAGCCGGTGGCGTGGCCAAGGAATTCAACACCATCGCCGTGGACGACGGCATCGCAATGGGCCACGACGGCATGCTGTACTCGCTGCCCAGCCGCGAGATCATCGCCGACTCGGTCGAGTACATGGCCAATGCCCACTGCGCCGACGCGCTGGTATGCATTTCCAACTGCGACAAGATCACCCCGGGCATGCTGATGGCCGCGTTGCGCCTGAACATTCCTGCGGTGTTCGTATCCGGCGGCCCGATGGAAGCCGGCAAGACCAAGCTGGCCGACCACAAGCTCGACCTGATCGATGCGATGGTTGCTGCAGGCGATGACAAGGTCAGCGATGAGCAGGTGGCCGCGATCGAACGCAGTGCCTGCCCAACCTGTGGCTCGTGCTCGGGCATGTTCACCGCCAACTCGATGAACTGCCTGACCGAAGCGCTGGGCCTGTCGTTGCCGGGCAACGGCACCGTGGTGGCCACGCACAGTGACCGCGAAGCCTTGTTCAAACGCGCTGGCCGCCTGATCGTCGAGCTGTGCCATCGCTGGTACGGCGGCGAGGAAGCCAACGTGCTGCCACGCGGCATCGCAACGTTTGAAGCCTTCGAAAATGCGATGACACTGGACATCGCCATGGGCGGTTCGACCAACACCATCCTGCACCTGCTGGCCGCTGCGCAGGAGGCCGAAGTGGCGTTCGACCAGCGCGATATCGACCGTCTCTCGCGACGCGTACCGCAACTGTGCAAAGTGGCGCCGAACACGCAGAAGTACCACATCGAAGACGTGCACCGTGCCGGCGGCATCATGGCCATCCTTGGCGAGCTGGCACGCGGTGGCCTGCTGCATACCGATGCCTCCACCGTGCATAGCCGCACGCTTGGCGATGCGATCACGCAATGGGATGTCACCCAAACCCAGGATCAGGCCGTCCATCAGTTCTACAAGGCTGGTCCTGCAGGCATCCCCACGCAGGTGGCTTTCAGCCAGTCCACGCGTTGGCCGTCGCTGGATGTGGACCGCGCTGAAGGCTGCATTCGTGACGTAGCCCATGCGTTCTCCAGCGAAGGCGGCCTGGCCGTGCTGTACGGCAATCTCGCCGCCGATGGCTGCGTGGTGAAGACCGCCGGCGTGGACGAGTCCATTCATGTGTTCGAAGGCAATGCCCGCGTCTATGAAAGCCAGGACGCCGCAGTGAAAGGCATCCTCGGCAACGAGGTGCAAGCTGGGGACGTGGTGGTGATCCGCTACGAAGGCCCCAAGGGCGGCCCAGGCATGCAGGAGATGCTGTACCCAACCAGCTACTTGAAATCCAAGGGCATGGGCAAAGCCTGCGCATTGCTCACCGACGGCCGCTTCTCCGGTGGCACCTCTGGCCTGAGCATCGGCCATTGTTCACCGGAAGCAGCCGCAGGCGGCACCATCGGCCTGGTCCGTGACGGCGACCGCATCCTGATCGACATCCCACAGCGTGGCATCAACCTGCTGGTGGATGATGCCGAACTGGCACGCCGCCGCCGCGAGCAGGACAGCAAGGGCTGGAAGCCAGCCGAAGCACGCCCGCGCAAGGTCACCACCGCACTGAAGGCTTACGCCCTGCTCGCCACCAGCGCCGACAAGGGCGCCGTACGCGACAAGACGCTGCTGGACGGCTGATCGCAGCGATTACACCGGGAGTGGCGGCACTCCCGGTAGCCGGTCCAAGGGACTGAGCAGGCCGCCTGCGCCCCGCCCCAGCACATGCGTGTAGATCTGCGTGGTAGCGACATCCTTGTGCCCAAGCAGCTCCTGCACAGTGCGGATGTCATGGCCCGCTTCCAGCAGATGCGTCGCAAACGAGTGACGCAAGGAATGGCAGGTTGCAGGCTTTACGATGCCTGCAAAGACCCGCGCCGATTTCACAGCATGCTGCAACCGCTCTTCACTGACGTGATGCCGACCGATTGCATTGGTTCGCGGATCTGCAGATAGACGCATGGATGGAAACAGGTATTGCCAGCCTGGCTCAATATTCGCATTCGGATACTTGCGTGCCAGCGCATCCGGAAGCTGTACTCGCCCCATTCCTTCGTCGATATCCGCGCGGTGTATCAGCAACGCCCGTTCGCGCTGCCCCAGCAAACGCTCATAAAGCGACCTCGGTATCGGCACGCGCCGATCCTTGTTTCCTTTGCCGCTTCGCACACAGATTTCATTTCGCCCAAAGTCCACATCCTTGATGCGAAGCCGAACACACTCCATCAACCGCATACCGGTGCCATATAGCAACTGCGCCATCATTGCCGTTTGTCCCTCGGGAATGGCTCGGAGCAGCCGCGCAACTTCCTCCTGCGACAAAACAACCGGTAGACGACGTGGCAGCTTGGCGCGCACCACCTTGTCCAGGCGCGGCAGCTCAATGTCCAGCACGACGCGATAGAGAAACAGCAATGCTGACAACGCCTGGTTCTGGGTAGAAGCAGACACGTTTGCCACTGTCGCCAGCCGAGTCAGGAAAGCCCCTACCTCAGCAGCGCCAAGCTCCCTTGGATGACGCTTGCCATTGGCGAGAACAAACCGGCGTATCCAACCCACATACGCCTGCTCGGTACGCAAGCTGTAGTGCCGCACCCGGATATGCTGCCGGACCTGATCCAGCAATCGCGGGGGGTTGGCTGCTGTTACGCCCTCGGAGACGGGGGTGTATTCCATATTGCGGCTCCAAAGCGGTGATCAGCCTGGATACTGGGTTGGCTCCGCAAGAGCAAGAATCACGTAAACGGTTGTTTTTTGTGAGAATTTTCGGGTTTAAAAGTGAGTTTGAAGTGGGCATACTCGGCGTTATGCCGCTTTTAGGCGGTCTACTAAGAGTTACGCCCTTAAGAAGGATTACGGCATGCGAATAGAAGAAATCTTGAGCCCCGGCTACGCGCCGAGAGTGAGTGTACATCTGGACACAGTAAAGAAAGAGGATAAAGATGAGGTCGCAGGCATGCTGCGCGGGCTCATGTGTTCGATTGAAGGATGGGGCTCAATCAGCGGCCTAACTAATAACAAGTTCTCCGCCAAGAGCCCAATCATCCTTAATTTTTCTTCTATAGACAATGCACACTATTTTAAATCCTGTGTTGAGTACTACTTTTCAGATGAAATCCTGGCAAGGCTCCGCGTTGCGAAGCGAGTGTATCGAGCCTAACAGTTCATTCAAGCCGACGCCGCTTCGCGGCGCGGCTTAATTCCAGAGTTAGGCATCAGATGGACACCACCTCAAAACCATCACCGTACCGCTGGAGGACTGCCGTACGCCAGCACTTGCCCTGGTTTCTTATCGACCTTGGCATCGCAGACAAAGGTATGGATTGCGAGGCAGTCGGTGGGGCGCACGCTTGGTACAACATGGACGACAAGAGCAGCGGATGCTATCACTGCAAGGTCGCTCGGGCCGGTCGCCTGTGGGAGTCGGCTGATGCCTAACAATTCATTCAAGCCGAACCCGCTGCGCGGGTCGGCTTAATTCCAGAGTTAGGCGGCGGTGTGCTTGGTTGGCTGGCCCTTCTTCTTTCGGCAGCCACATCGGCAAGTCACCGGTCGGCTCCGGGTAACAGTTCCAACTGTTCCTAGCGCCGGTAGGCCCGCCACTTCGCCTTACGCTTCACTGTCCTGCCGCAATCATTTCATCACACTTCGGCGGCAGCGCTCGGCAAGGCTTCTCGGGCAAGCTCCATCCCGCGAGCTGTGGCATGATCGGTTCGCGTTAGGTTGCACAAGCAAGGCAGCGTTGGTCCGAGGGTTGGTAAGTGGCCACAGCCGCCTAACAGTTCATTCAAGCCGAACCCGCTTCGCGGGTCGGCTTAATTCCAGAGTTAGGCTGCTAAGCTGTTAACTGAAGACGGAAAAGGAGTGCTTCGTGATCAAGCTCCGCTTTGATGGCGCGAATATATATGTCAGATCTGGCCTCATTTTATTAGGCATAGCCGTCGTCGCCGCTTCTACTCTGCTATTCATGCGCCCCACAGCAGTACCAACAAGACTTCTGCTTGTCTGGCTTACTTCCGGGAGTTTATTGGGCGGCATAGTTCTCTACTTCATAGGTCGTGTTAGCTACGTAGCCAAACGTCGTGACGCAGCCTAACAGTTCATTCAAGCCGAACCCGCTGCGCGGGTCGGCTTAATTCCAGAGTTAGGCTTGCCCCATGTATATCGAGCGTGTCCGTCAAGTCGATTCAAGCGAATCCAACGAGTCCGGCCTGTACGACTACTACTACGAGTACGACACCTACCGATTCACTGAGGGTACGGTTTGTTTCGTCGTCCGCAGCTACACCGACGAACCAGATGAGGCACACTTCCTTAGAGTCGAGGAAAGCGGAAACCGGCGTGCCTTAACCAGTGGCGATCTTTCACACCCTATTTTCCACATGGCGCATGATCACCTACGCGGTGAGGGCAAGGTGCATATCCGGTGGCTGAGTGGCAAAGGAAACGGGTATGAATCGCTGTAAGCAGGCTAGCAACACGAGGCCTAACCGTTCATTCAAGCCGACGCCGCTACGCGGCGCGGCTTAATTCCAGAGTTAGGCGCGCATACCATTTTTCCATGAGAACACCAGACGCTTACGCTGTACTGATCAAGGAACTGGAGGCAATGAGGAGGCTTCCCGCTCCCGATTTGCTCGCGCTGATAGGTGCACCTGCCAAGGTGCGCGCCTTAGACATCTCTGGAGAGATGATTGAGTTAGAGCTATCTGTCTCTTGGCTCAAGGACACTCGTGATGCAGTCTGTATCATCGGCCATGCACGCGGCCCAAGTACCTGGCACACCGAGCACTTGCAAGAGAGCATCACAGTTCTAATTCCTTCTGGCGTAGCCGATGGCGCCTAACAGTTCATTCAAGCCGAACTCGCTTCGCGAGTCGGCTTAATTCCGGAGTTAGGGGGTAGTGACAGTTTATGGATTGGGGCCATGTGCTCTTTGCAGCAAAGCAAGGCATTCCCGGGCTTCTCGTGCTTGCCTCCATGCTCCCGATCTTTGCTTTGGCTGCTTCAGCCGGCCGTAGGTTGCGAGCATCCTCTGCCAGCCTCAGTTGTCTCGCGGCCTTCCCGATCTCGTGCCTACTGGCCGGTCTCCCTGGCATTGAAACATCGCAAGTCGGCGGCGTTATTCCGCTGGCTGGTCTTGCTGTGACCGTCGCGTTGCTCGTTCCCTCGGTCTTGGCGCTGCGCTGGCGCTGGTTCGGCCTGCTTCACCTACTCACCGTGGCCGCGGGGGCATATCTGTGGTTTATCGGCGCTCTGGCAATCAGCCATGACGCCACGTAGGCTACCCCCTAACAGTTCATTCAAGCCGAACTCGCTTCGCGAGTCGGCTTAATTCCGGAGTTAGGCCCCTTGGGAAGAACCACCGGCACTTCAACAAACCGCAGACGGCTTCTCACCAGCGAAGCCGCAGTCTGTGTCTACTGCTTCAAAGAGTTCGCACCAAGCTCCATTTTTGAGTGGTGCGATGAGGAAGATAAGACCGCAGTCTGTCCACACTGCGGAGTAGATGCGGTTGTTGGTTTCGATGGGCCAGTTGACCGCATCTGGCTAGAGTCTGCTCATCGCCGAGCTTTTGGCTAGCATGGGCCCTAACAGTTCATTCAAGCCGAACCCGCTGCGCGGGTCGGCTTAATTCCAGAGTTAGGCGCGCATACCATTTTTCCATGAGAACACCAGACGCTTACGCTGTACTGATCAAGGAACTGGAGGCAATGAGGAGGCTTCCCGCTCCCGATTTGCTCGCGCTGATAGGTGCACCTGCCAAGGTGCGCGCCTTAGACATCTCTGGAGAGATGATTGAGTTAGAGCTATCTGTCTCTTGGCTCAAGGACACTCGTGATGCAGTCTGTATCATCGGCCATGCACGCGGCCCAAGTACCTGGCACACCGAGCACTTGCAAGAGAGCATCACAGTTCTAATTCCTTCTGGCGTAGCCGATGGCGCCTAACAGTTCATTCAAGCCGAACTCGCTTCGCGAGTCGGCTTAATTCCGGAGTTAGGCCCCTTGGGAAGAACCACCGGCACTTCAACAAACCGCAGACGGCTTCTCACCAGCGAAGCCGCAGTCTGTGTCTACTGCTTCAAAGAGTTCGCACCAAGCTCCATTTTTGAGTGGTGCGATGAGGAAGATAAGACCGCAGTCTGTCCACACTGCGGAGTAGATGCGGTTGTTGGTTTCGATGGGCCAGTTGACCGCATCTGGCTAGAGTCTGCTCATCGCCGAGCTTTTGGCTAGCATGGGCCCTAACAGTTCATTCAAGCCGAACCCGCTGCGCGGGTCGGCTTAATTCCAGAGTTAGGCCCCAGGGAGGTTCCATGTCGAGCTTTGGAAGCTGCTGCAGCGATATGAGAGATGCAATGACATCGCCGCCAGAGAAGTTGCTGCGTGTTGAGGACAACGGCGTTCTGTACTTGGCAGTCGGGTACGTCAGCACAGACCAAGGTGTCGGCTGGTTTGATCAAGCTGTCATGTACTGCCCGTTTTGCGGCACAACTCTTCAATCGCGCGCGGAGATACAACGCCATGCTGGGGCCTAACAGTTTATTCAAGCCGAACTCGCTTCGCGAGTCGGCTTAATTCCGGAGTTAGGCCGCGCATGAAAAGCTCTGCAATCGAGATGTTCGATCCTTCAGTACATCGAAACCACATGCCTGACGTCCCAGCGCCGGAGCCTGCTCGAGAGGTACTTGTTATTGCAATCGCCAAATTCAGGCTAGAGTTTTTGTCAAATGCTCAGCTTGAGGCTGCGATCGCGTACTTCCAGAAGCCCTCTAACTCTACGCGCCAGTGTTCTGCTGGCGGTGACCACTGGGAATTTCAGCCTTGGCAGAGCCGGCTACCCGCCGGTATCAACAATGCACACAACCGGCCAAAGGTGCTCGCAGCTTTGGTCGCAGCCAGACGCTTAGCCAATGCCAGCTTGCCGTAAGCACGCGCCGCGGCCTAACAGTTCATTCAAGCCGACGCCGCTACGCTGCGCGGCTTAATTCCGGAGTTAGGCGCCATATGCGGATTGCAAGAGACTTCTTCTCTAGAAGCCCTATCGACCAACAGTCCATCTGCGAGAACGCATGGTGCGAAGCTTGCGGTGAAGCAGATGTTGGCCTCGATAACCCTGTGGAGTACGAGATCCATGGTCGCATTTTCGTTGACGGCGTTTGCACCAGATGTAGCGGCAACATCAGTACTGAGCTCAAGGAGATCGTTGCTCGTGGCTAGAGGTACAGCAGCCTAGATGGCGCCTAACAGTTCATTCAAGCCGAACCCGCTTCGCGGGTCGGCTTAATTCCAGAGTTAGGCGCTACAGACATGTCCCAGTTCTTGTTGGTACAAAGCGCGGAACCATCCACCGACGTTGCCGGCGTCAGCTTTCATGCGCTATCAGACGAGCTACTAGTGCAAGCAGCCTCGCACAATTTCGGAACGCCTTTCGTTTGGAGCTTGACCGACGAGTCAGGCGGCATCGACTCGATGTCAGATGCGGCAAAGGACGCAATAGCTGCTGGCGCGGAACTTCAGGACACGCTCCTAGGCCAACTTCTACTGGAGCAGATTGAGCTCGGCAGGGATTTCTGCCTGTTCTGGGGCGACGATTTTCAGAACTTGCCAACTCTGCGGTATAGCCACGAACTTATGGCTATCATCAGCGAACAGCTCCACTCGGATGGTGCATGGAACTGGGAAATATATGCTCGCTGGAAGAGCACCGAGGCCAGTAGCACCTAACAGTTCATTCAAGCCGAACCCGCTACGCGGGTCGGCTTAATTCCGGAGTTAGGCATGTATCTGAGAGATCTCGCAGTCGGAGCCACCTGGATCACGCACACGGAGGAACGTGTCGCGTTCAACGTCACCACGCTTTGCGTAGAGCTCGAACTCCTATGTGCCTTGCCACGCCGCAAGATAGTTCTAGACAATCTCGCCAAATTAAATGTCTTCGTCGGAGAGCAAGGGCCGGACGGTGTTGATTACGACAAATGGCAGGGCATTGGCAACGTGTACGTTCCGGATTTCAACTTCGGCGAGTACTTTTCTCTCGCCCGGACTGAACAGCAGGAGGCCATTCTCCGGCTGTACCAGGAAGCAATCTTCTTGGTGGCCGAACGAACCGGTTCCGACGCAACGCTTTGCTATTCCACGATAGACAAAGTCAGGTCGCTTGGGCTACCGCTGCCGGACATCTCGGTGCAGGAGTACCTAGGTGCATTTCGGCGTGGCGCTTCCAAGGCACATGCCTAACAATTTATTCAAGCCGAAGCCGCTTCGCGGCTCTGCTTAATTCCAGAGTTAGGCATCGTATACACGCTCCCGCGAGACAACACACCAACTCACCGTCAGCCCATATGACCCATTTGTATCGCTACATACCAATTTGGCGTCGTGTACAAAGCGGCGCAGTTCTTTATCGCGTCTTTGAGGTCATCGGTATTGGATTCACCGTTCAAAGCAAAGACTACTTCCACGCAGGCGCACCGGTTGGCGCTACGGCATCACTGGAAGCACAATTCTTGGAGCTACTAATTGAGCAAGATCCACATCACCGGTTTGGGACTTCATCAACGATTGAGGCGGCGGTTTTGGCATTCGACCAGTACTTTGAGTCTACCGCCGATGCCTAACAGTTCATTCAAGCCGAACCCGCTACGCGGGTCGGCTTAATTCCGGAGTTAGGCGGCGGTGCGTTTGGTTGGCTGGCCCTTCTTCTTTCGGCAGCAACATCGGCAAGTCACTGGTCGGCTCCGGGTAGCAGTTCCAACTGTTCCTGGCATCGGCAAGTTCGCCACTTCGTCTTACGCTTCACTTCCCTACCGCAATCATTTCATCGCACTTCGGTGGCAACGCTCGGCAAGGTTTCCGGGGCAAGCTCCATCCCGCAAGCTGTGGCATGATCGGCTCGTATTGGGTTGTGCAAGCAAGGCAGCATCGGTCCTGGGCTCAGTCAATGGCCACCGCCGCCTAACAGTTCATTCAAGCCGAACCCGCTTCGCGAGTCGGCTTAATTCCGGAGTTAGGCGGCGGTGTGTTTGGTTGGCTGGCCCTTCTTCTTTCGGCAGCAGTATCAGCAATTCACCGGTCGGCTCCGGGTAACAGCTCCAACTGTTCCTGGCAGCGGCAAGCCCGCCACTTCGTCTTACACCTCACTGCTCTGCCGCAATCATTTCATCGCACTTCGGCGGTAGCGCTCGGCAAGGTTTCCGGGGCAAGCTCCATCCCGCAAGCTGTGGCATGATCGGCTCGCATTGGGTTGCACAAGCAAGGCAGCATTGGCCCGGAGAGCGGTAAGGGCCACAGCCGCCTAACAGTTCATTCAAGCCGACGCCGCTACGCGGCGCGGCTTAATTCCAGAGTTAGGCCTCAATAGGAGAATCAACCTGTGCCACTGAAGGAAACAGATTTCTTGATTGATGTGTGGTCAGTTGATGGAAGCAACAAGGTACACCCATACAAGGGAGAGCGCGGCGATAAGAAAGGCTTGTTCAGTGTCAACTTCACCAACGACACGAACAACTACCAAGGGATGACCGAGGCTGATCTTCGGACAGCGATCACATCGGGAAAATTCAGAGATCGCGGAACGATTCGTATGCTTCCTCTAGACACGAAGCCAGGCGCCGACCGCAATGCCTTCTCTCCTCAGTTCTATCAAGGTAAGTCGGTCAAAGATTTCTGATGGAGATTCACAGGGTCTGTCCTTTAGGCCTAACAATTCATTCAAGCCGAAGCCGCTTCGCGGCGCGGCTTAATTCCAGAGTTAGAGCCCAATGGGAGTATTCGATCACTCTGCAGCAACACTCCGGTTCTTCGGGGAGGATCTTGTGCCCGATGAGATCAGCACGCTGCTCGGCACAAGCCCAACCGAGGCATGCCGTAAGGGCCAAGAACTTATTGGTAGCAAAACCGGCACCATTCGCACTGCCAAGACTGGGAGCTGGCGGCTCAAGGCAGCTCGTCGCGAACCTGAGGATTTGGACGCACAGATTTTTGAGATTCTTGACCAACTCACACAAGATCTGACCGTCTGGGAGTCATTGGCCCGCTTCCAACCTGATTTTTTCTGCGGCCTGTTTATGGCTAGCAGCAATGACGGTCTACCTCTCTCCGCACAAACTCTGCTTTCTCTCGGCCAAAGAGGCATTGCGTTGTGCCTGGACGTTTATGATGTCGGTGACCAAGGTTCTCGTGTTGGGCCCTAACAGTTCATTCAAGCCGACGCCGCTTCGCGGCGCGGCTTAATTCCAGAGTTAAGCCTGCTATGAAACCACTAGTAGTCCCACCTGCAGCGCAACGTGACGACAAAGCGATCCAGATGCTAAGCGCTTGGATTGCTGAGCAAGGCCAGCATTGCTCGATCAGGGTGGGGCTCTGGCAGGACAACGGCCGTGATGAAGCTTCTGCTTGGGGTGTTTTCCTCGCAGACACCATTCGACACATAGCCAATGCGCTTCAAGAGCGATATGGGCAGCCCCCATCTGACACCATTGCTGCAATCATGGAATCACTCCATGATGAGCTGAGCGATCCAACTTCTGATGCCAAAGGCACCTTTAGTCATGGCCATGGGTAACCGACCGAACAGTTCATTCAAGCCGACGCCGCTGCGCGGATCGACTTAATTCCGGAGTTAGCGGGCATGCGGAAATTGTCGAAAACTGTCGCTTTGCTAGCAGCAACTTTGACAGGCTGCGACAGCATTGATATCACGGAGACCTCATACCCTGACATGGCGGCAGCAGCTTCGCGCGGTGGCATTTCAAGTGGCTGGATTCCCGCGTGGCTCCCCGCCAGCTCAACTAAGCTTCTCGAGATCCATAACATCGACACAAATGAGAGCGCCCTAGCATTCAACATCAAAAACAGCGGTAACTGGCGTCCCCCGAACCAATGCCAGGCTGTCCTGGCGGCTGCAGTTGTCCCATCACGATATCGTCAGCCTTGGTGGCCGGACCCGGTCGAGCTAAACAGCTCGTATACGTTCTATAGTTGCCCAAGTGATGTATCACCCACTTCCATGTTTGTTGGCATTCACAAAGGGGGCGCCCGCGGAGTGCACTGGCGCGTCTCTGCCCGCTAACAATTCATTCAAGCCGAACCCGCTGCGCGGGTCGGCTTAGTTCCATAGTTAGGTGGCCAGGGGAATTTCATGCGGATCACAATCTAGTGCATTGGGATCGTCCAATTGGCTGCTGGCATACTGCAGCTATGGTTCGTACTGTGGGCCGGAGAGGCCTCGCAACATCTCGGCTCGTCCATCCTTAAGCGCGGCGATATCTCTCACTGGATTGTCGACAAATCACAACAATCCGCAGCAGCCTCTCTACATCAGGCAACGCTTCAAGTTATCGACACGCTGCGCTTAAGCCTAGACGTTCACTTTCTTTTTGGCGCACTTTTCATTGCACTTGGCTGTGCAACGTTCTGCATATACTTCCTTAGCGCCCAGCGTCTGCGCCCCGGGGGGGCGCCTAACAGTTCATTCAAGCCAAACCCGCTGCGCGGCTTGGCTCAAATCCGGAGCTAGGCCCCATGAGGAATATCGCAAAATTCCTGCTTCTTTTCCCGCTTACGGCTGGCGCCTCGTCGGCGAAGGATTGGCTAGTGCAAGCTCCCGCTTCTGCGGGCACTTGGCGTGATTGGTCAACTATTCCCACGGATTCGTTCTTTGAGGTTCCCGCATCACGACTGGCCACGGCCGAAGCTTGGCTAGCTGACAAGACATTTCTTGCTCAAGAGCAGAGGGACCTTGTGTACTTTGGCCGACCCAGCTTCAAATGCTCCGATAGTGACAAGCCCTACTTGGTTCGGGCTCAATACGTAAATGGGGGCACTGGCAGATTCGACTTGTGGTGGACTCAGAATGGAGATCTGGTGATCTCACACGCGTCACTCGGCCCGAACGGACCTCCAATCAAGTCCGCGATTGTTGCCTGCCTATCCAAAGATCCGACGGCTGTTTTCAGTTCCATCTCGGGCGCTCTATGATGCCTAACCATTCATTCAAGCCGAACCAGCTGCGCGGGTCGGCTTAGTCCCGGAGTTAGGCCATGAGATGGCTCCTGCTCATCATGTTCTTCGGCTCCATCAGCGCGTGTGGCAAGGTCTCGGAGGCTTCCGCAAGAGAGATCGCTTGCAAGCGTTTGAGCGCGCTTCCGGAAGGGCCAACACTAAAGGGCCCGGCACTCTGCTCTGCACTTGAGGTCTCAGCTCACACGCGTGGCGTGTTCCTAGCCGAGTTTCACGACGAACAACAGAACAAATTGTGGGCGATAACCGTTTCCAGGTCTGGTGAGTCCGAGATAAGCACCATGCCCGCCAATGAGTAGTAGGCTATGGCCCAACAGTCCATTCAAGCCGACGCTGCTTCGCGGCGCGGCTTAATTCTAGAGCTCGGTGGCAATGGCAATATCGACGAAAGTGCGGATCTACGCGGACTTCAACGGCCTCGTTTGCGGCGTTGTTGACCCCAGCCGTACCGCCGTCGTCTTGGACACGTTCGGTAGCATTCGGGATCTATCAAATGCTGGGACTGTACTGTCAATTGGTTTGCCGCTCGTAACCTACGATCAGTCCGATGAGACTGAGGACCTAGAGGGGCATGGCATCGCGCAGTACGACCACAAGCGTCGATGGTGGGTCGTTGAGTTTGACGAACAGGGAGTTAGACATGTTCCAGCAGCCGGCCAAACGTCTGTGGAGACATTTCATTGCGTTCGTTGCGGTCTGGCTGTAGACGGAGTTGCTTACAACACGATTGGCAGGCCCAGGTTCTGTTGCGCAAACTGTGGCGCGGATGTTCTGGCGGCAGTTGCGCCACCATGCGCAGCCACCTAGCCATTCATTCAAGGCGAATTCGCTTCGCGACTCGGCTTGATTCCAGAGTTGGGCCGCCAAGGATAGGTTATGCAGGTCATCGTTCTCGCAATAGCACTGTTAGCCCTGTCACCAGCCCCCACGGCCGCTGATGTGGCCGTGCCAGAAAGGTTCGTCGGCGCTTGGGCCAGCAGCCCAGCTTCCTGCGGCTCCGATGTGGACGATCTGGCGCTCCGCCTGGCCCCGCGCCATATCTACTACTGGGAGAGCGATGGCCCAGTCAGGTCAGCAGTGATGCGCGGTGACGAGATTGCCTTGATTGTGGAGCTCTCAGGAGAGGGCGAGACTTGGCTCGCAGCGGCAAAATTCAAGCTGTCGTCGGATGGGTGCATGCTGACAGACAACACCGGCACTCCAGGCAATAAGATTGTCAGGTACCGCTGCTCAGAATCAGCCGGCACGCGGGCTGATTCCGAAGTTGCGCCTGCATGACAGACTCCCGCAAACCTGAGATTACTTTCGCAGCTGCGAGGGTGCTTGCGTCCAACAATTGCAGCAAGCTCTCAGACGATTACCTGGAAGCAGAGCACTGCTGGATATTCTTCAGCCTCGACCGCGGCGATTGGGCCACCGCCGTATCACGGCATGGCCGAGTCAGCTTGGTATACGATTTGCGGGATGACCCACAAAAGATGCGGGAGTACCTGTCCATGTTTTCTGCGTACTGTACGGGCAACAAAGAGGTTGCGGATGGGCTACTGCGGGATTTCATGCGCAAGTACCATCCCGCCAGGGCCTAACAGTTCATTCAAGCCGATGCCGCTACGCGGCGCGGCTTAATTCCGGGGTTGGACTGAGAAATGCAGATGTTCGAGTGGCGCAAGCAGCGTTGGTATCGCTATCTGGTAGTTGTCGCCACGATTATTGCGATAGCTGTTCTAGCCTCCCATCCCGAGTTGCGACTGTTGTTGCCACTCGTTGATGCGCTTGGGTTGGACCTCTTTGTCTTCCTGATCGGCTCCCAGGTCTACACGTTCGTGCAGCCTCTGGCTACGTCGTTCCATCGAGCGATTCTCCGGCCAACACTCCACAGAGCGTTTTCAGTAGCCATGTTTCTACTGGGAATATCAGGTCCTTATCCAGAGGCGCACATGGTGATGCCAAGGCCACTTTGCAGATTTGCGGCCTGACCATTCACCCAAGCCGAACCCGCTTCGCGGTGCGGTTCAATTCCAGAGTTGGTTCTCACATGAAGCAAGTATGGCTCGTTCTATTGCTAGTTATGACATCTACTTCAGGCTGCTCTCCTTCCGTAGATGGCCGCGAGTCGTTTGGAGACAAGCGCGAATGGTCGATTCTCCAGTCCCGCGAGTACGGCGCGCGGCAAGACGTGGTAGCAGCACCTAAGTTCACCAGTACTGATGGTTACGCGCTTTTAGTCGTTCCAGTAGCGACGGATCCAAGAACATATGGATCATGCTTTCCCCTCAGAACCCACCCTTTCACAAGCAATTGCCACAGGGCAACTACACCATTTCTCGTGGCCTTCTGGACGCAGCTTCACGCCAAGGCATAGCATCATCCAGCGTTCAGGAGGTTCTCGCTTCGCATGTCGCAGAGTGAGGCCTAACGATTCACTTAAGCCGAAGCCGCTTCGCGGATCTGCTTGGTTCCAGAGTTGGAGTTCACCAATGAGCTATACGCTTGATCTGATTGTTGGGCCGCTTCCGCAAGACGACAAACAAGCATGGCAACATATCGAAACGCTGTGTGAGTCCTACTACGATGACGCGCGCGAGAAGGCACCTGCACTTGTGCAGCTGCATGCGCTGCTCACTGCCCGGTATCCCTGCCTCTGCAGCTACCCGGATGATGATCCGGAGATGGACAATAGCCCTTGGGCGGACGGGCCCATGATTGGCAACTTTGCCCATGAAATGGGCATGCTCGCGATCTCATTCTCCCGCGTCGACGAGGTCGTCCCTTTCATCATCGCCGAGGCCAACGCACTTGGAATCTCTGTCGCTGACGGGCAGTCTGCGGAAATTCACCGCCCTGGTGGTGGCGCACCGAAGCAAGCTGGAAAAAGAAGCTGGTGGAGATTCTGGCAGTGACTCCTGCCGATCTGCTCGATCCGAAGCCAGAGGTCCCGTCGCTTTGGTAAATGCCTCAAGCTGACGATCGGCCCAGCGCCACTATGGCTTTTCCAGCCGATGCACCAGCCGGCGGCCCTGACGCGCTTGATGATCTGGCGGATTTGCAAGGCAGGCTGGTGGGTATGCGTTCCCAACGCATCACGGTACTTGAGGAGCATGACCTGATACTCCCGTTCCGAAAAATTGCAATGCCTGGCCGCTAGTTCAAGTCAGACCCGCATCGCGGGTCGGTACGATTTCAACGCTGGACCATCCAAACAACATGACTACCCCAACATCCATTCAAGATCTCCGCGCTCGCGTGGGCGCCGGAGAGAATTTTTCCTATCTGCATTTCTGGGGTCATCAACCGCGTCCCGACGGTGCCCCCTCGAACAGCTGCTTCAGTCAGTGGTACCACTCGCCATTTCAGCTGGAGGGCATCAACTACCCAACGGCCGAGCATTACATGATGGCCGAGAAATCCAGATTGTCTGGTGACTCATCAACACGTGAGCGCATCCTCGCAGCCGCGAGTCCTGGTGCTGCCAAGGCCTTGGGCCGGGAGGTCGTTGGGTTCAGCGATACGCTATGGAACAAGCATAGATTTGAGACCGTCGTCGAAGGCAACTACGCCAAGTTCAGCCAGGAGCCAAAGTTGGCCGTCTTCCTATGCGGAACGGGCAACAAGGTATTGGTTGAGGCCAGCCCGGTGGACGCGATCTGGGGTATTGGCCTTGCGGCTGACGATCCTCGGGCCAGTAACCCAAACACGTGGCAAGGCCTCAACTTGCTTGGGTTCGCGCTTATGATCGTGCGTGAACGCCTCACCTCGCAGGCGGGATGACATTACGATCAAGCCGAGGCTGCGCCGTGGCATAACCCAGGGTTGGATCTCGCATGAGTCATTCGCATACTTTTTGCACTTGGCCTTTCAACTTGCCGACCAATACGGCGGTGTTCACCACGCGGCAGGCCATGCAAGGCACGGAGCCTGTGCGCGAGGTCCATCACGATCGCGACGGCGACTGGCAATTCCTCTGCGGCACCACGCTTGAAACCACAGACATGAAGCTCGTCTGCCTTGGTTGCATGTTCGAGGCCGATCCAAGCATTGGTGAGCTCGCAGAAATGCCGCCTGGCTGGTGCGCCACCAGACCCGCCGCAGGCGCGGAATGGATACAGCAACCATTCGAGCCCAAGGATGGAGGCTGAGGGCTGGTTGTGGGCCATACATTCAACCGCGTTCCAGCCTATAGACTGACCCAGCCAGCGCATCCAAACTCCAAGTCGCTGTGTGGCACTTCTATCCAGAAACTGCCCCCACCGCACGCCAAATGGCTGGAAAAGGACACACATGCCGTCGTTAGCCGCCCTTCTGCTGAGCGCACTTGCATTGAGCGCATCTTCCACAGCCTTCGCTTCAAGCGGTGAGCAGCAACTGCCGAGTGCGCCGGCGCCCCTGCTGCCAGCAAGCCCTGCGGTCGCTGGAGCGCCTGCTGCTGGCTACTCTCTCGAAGTTCCGTTATGGGCCGAAGATTCCAAAGTGTTCCTCGACGGCGTGAAGGCGCTCGCTGGAGAAACGTGGTCGTCGAGCCGCCCGACGTATCTGGTCTATTCGCCCAGGGTGAACGCTTCGCGCGCGGCGATTCTGGTGTTCCCGGGTGGTGGCTTCAAGGCGCTGGCGATAGGACCACAGAGCACACTGGGGCCCCAAGGCGCGGATGTCTGCAGATGGCTGACTGACGCCGGCAT
Source organism: Stenotrophomonas sp. STEN023 (assembly GCF_056760135.1). NCBI lineage: Bacteria > Pseudomonadati > Pseudomonadota > Gammaproteobacteria > Lysobacterales > Lysobacteraceae > Stenotrophomonas > Stenotrophomonas sp. STEN023. The sequence continues at coordinate 17,290 of NZ_JBRREF010000050.1, forward strand.
CACCTGCATTCTGGTGAAGTACCGCGTTCCGAATACCGGCTGCAACTGGAACAGCGTCACCAGGAGGCACGAGCAGCCAGCCATCCCGATGGCGTTGCAGGATGCCCAGCGGGCCATCTCCCTCGTCCGGTACAACGCTGCGACATACGGCATCGATCCGAACAGGATCGGCGTCATGGGATTCTCGGCCGGGGGAAATCTGGCGGTACTTTCGTCTACAGGATTCAAACATCGATCCTACGCGCCAATCGACGAGGCCGATCAACTAAGCAGCCGGCCTGATTTCGCAATACCCGTTTATCCCGGCCACCTGACGATGGAGCACAAGAACAAGACGCCGAAATCCATCGCGGCGCAGCAGTTGAACACCGACATCGAGGTATCGGGCGACGTGCCACCTACCCTGCTCATACATGCCAAGGACGACCCCGTCGATCCGTCCTACTACTCGGAAGTGTACGCGCGGGAGCTGAGGAAGGCTGGCGTGAGTGTGGAGCTGCGGCTTTATGAAACCGGCGGGCACGCGTTCGGCGTCAAGAAGCAGGGCAAGGACACTGATCGGTGGACTGATGATGCGCTGCAATGGCTTGTTGGAATCGGCATTCTTTGACGGCCTTGCAACAACGATCCAAGCTGAGCAGCACATCCCCTTCCCTTCACACCCAGACTGGCCCGTCGCTCAGGTCCATTCTGGTTTCACGCACTGCAAAACCCATGCAAATCTTCAAGCCTTGGCTTCCGATCGAACGCGTACCAGCGTTCCTATCGGGCGTGTTCATCCTGCAGCACGTCGCCGGCGCGATGACGCTCGTCTGCGATGGAAATTTTGAAGAAGGGAAGCTTCTCGTGCTCCGCTTCGAGGGGTTTGAAGCTGTTTGCACGCATGAAGAGTTCTCCCATCAATGGCCGGGTGAATCCGATAGCCCGGTGCTTCCCAAGTCTCCCGGCGGTTCATGGACCTTCCCATTTCTTCAGATAGACAACTCCTTTTGGGCAAAGAGCTCGGTGAAAGCGATCACCTTTGACCTGGTTCCGCAGCATTACTGCATCATCTCTGGTAGCGATATAGTAAATGTGCTCTCAGTTGAACCTCCGGAAGTTACCTGGACCACACCAGCGGAGCTGGAGCTCGTCATGGCCGCTATCGGGAGCTTAGGCGCGGCCTAGAACCTCCTCAAGCCGACCCGGACGTTCGCCACCCAACCACGCCAACGCAACTCCAGAACACTGCATGTCCTCACTTTTCGGTCATATTTCAGTAGGGGTAGCAGCCTATCTCTCCTGCAACCGACTATCGGATCTGCGTGCATTGCGCACAATGCCTCTATTTGTGCTTCTAGCCGTCTGCCCGGATTTTGACTACTTCGCGGTTTGGCTGCTCCACTATTCTGCGGCGCCGCGAATTACCCACACACTGCTGTTCGCGTTGGCCAGCTCGTTGGCGGCTTGGTGGTGCACCACCTCTTGGCGAGAAGCAGGCGTAGCTCACTTGCCATTCTGGGCACTTGCCGCCGCAAGCGCTTCGCATCCGCTATTGGACCTGCTGGTCGGTGCCCATCCACTGCCTTTGCTCTGGCCGCTCGCCGCGCCTGACATAGCCATTGCCTTTGGTGTTCTTCCCAGCGCCGGCCAGCTGCGCATTGGCAACTATTACCTCTGGCGAAACCTGCTGATTGAGCTCGCCATTCTGTTACCGGCACTTGCACTAATGGTGGCCGTTGCAAGACGATGTCCCACTCTCACCATCGCACGTGCGGCAATGCTGATTGCTCCGGTCTGGCTGGCTTTCGCGGCTTGGTCTTTTGGCCTGCAGCGCTGAGTGAATACAAAGCTCCCAAGCTGCTACTCCTGTTCAACAAGGCGCCAGGCACTCATCCGGTCCAATGTAATGGCTAGCAAATCCATCCAGGCACTTCTTGAGGACATCAGCCTACTTGGCGAAGAACAGCTGGCCTTGGTTGACGCCGTCCGCCAGCTGGTCAAGAGCACAATCCCGACCGTGACCGAACAGGTCAAATATGGCGGCATCTTGTTCTCATCCGGTGTGCAGTTCTGCGGTGTGTTCGCCTATAAGCAGCACGTATCTGTGGAGTTCGGCAGCGGGGCGAAGATCGCGGACGCACTTGGCCAGCTTGAGGGTAACGGCAAAGGCCGCCGCCATATCAAGTTGCGCTCCGCAGCTGACATCAGCACAAAGGCACTGGCTCACTATCTTCCACTGGCTCTGGAAGCGGCAGCGCGTGGTACGTGAGAATCCACTCTTGCCGCGCTTCTGCATCGACAGGCCTAGTTCAACTCCCCGACGCTGGATAAGTTGGTGTCGGGGTCAGCGGTCGGCTACAACGGAGCGCCCGACTGGCTTTCTTCGGTCCTAGCATTGTCACCAGCTGTGTTCATGGCACCTTGGGCCGGGAATTCACTATGATGTCCCGGGGTTACAGCCCGACGCAGCTCACCGAATGACGCGCAGCACCAACATTGCACATTCCACAGAGGGAACTATGGAAACAGAACAACTGAACGCTTTGAAGGCCGATCTTCTTGAGGGAATGCGCGAATACATGGACAGCGCAGCCGCAGACGGGGGTGATGCTGGCTACTCCGAGGAGGACATCGGCAAGTGCGATTCCATCCTCACGGCCTTCATTGAGAAGACTCGATCCGCGGGTTCGGGCAACACGGAATCAGCGATCGGCATCGTCAAAGAAACCGTGCTTTCTCTCAACGTGCTCAACGAAAGTTGCGATCATTCCCTGATTGAGACAGACCAGCGTGAGCAGATCTGCGAGCTCATCATCCAAGCCGCTGCCGCGGCGGGCGTGGGCGGTGGTGAAGACATCACTGAAGAATGGCGTGAGTGGTAGCCGTGCCGAGAGACGCGTCCGAGCCGATGTAGCAACTGGATCGTCCCCACCCCATCGCAAGGCAATGCAATGGAAGTGATCACAACTGAAGCACTCCAGTTGCGCATTCGCTCCAGGATCATGGAGCATCTTCAATTGATGTCTTCCGCAGACTTGCAACTTGCGTATCAGCGCTCCGCACCCCATGTACAGGTTGCCAATGAACTATTCAATGGGTGGGAGGATTGGGTGCCTGACCAATCGGCCGTGGAGCGGCTCACCCTTCCCATCTTCTCGCGCACAGAGCAGGCGGCCGTTCTGGAGTTCCTCCAAGTCATCAATGCCATTGATGCAAGAACGCCGCGTGATCTCCCAGACATCAAGGCATTCATACAAACCAGGGAATGGGCGGACTTGTCTGCAGCTGCATGCCGGGCACTGGCCAGTTTCCAGCTTCGCGGCGCAACCGATGATACTTAAGCGGAAGGCAGCCACGCGTGGGTGGTTCACTCCCACAACGAAGCCTATGTCATGCGTGGAATTCTCGAGCAATGCCGCGCAGGCGCTCGGATACCAAGTTGTGCGCTGCGATCCGAAGCTTCTGGCAATCGCATTTCCTGCTGTTCCTGTCCGTCAACGGCTCCTATCAGTACTTCACGCATTGCCTGGAAGGCCCAGGTAGAGACCGGGTGGTCCATGGCTCCGAGCCAGCGTTTTGGGAGTACGCAGTTATCGCCCCCTCGCTTGTGGAGCTGCTGATCATGTTTGCCGCGGCAGCGGGATCCACTGCATCCGCCTATCCTTTCATCGTTGCCATTCCCCGCAATGCGGGCTGACGCCTCACCATTACCGACATGCTGCCCAGTGCGGCCCATTACGTCGTTGGATCCCATGGATACTTCCGATTTATCAATCGCAGAGCTGCGCGCACTTCATGGCGTGCTTGAACACTGGCTGCGGGCTTGGGATTGGGAGTGCCCAATGCTCTTCGGGTTCGAGCGATCTGATCTTTCCAGGCTCCTTGAGGATTGGCCGTTATCCCTGGAGGCAAAGCCGCCTTTCGCTGCACTGGCAGTCCAAGGCGCCTTGCGGGAGACCTTGCATGGCGCATCCACGATCGCCGCAGATCGACTTCCGGCTGTTTGCGGTTTGTCCAGGGCCGATCTGGAATGCTTGGCGCAGCATCTATGGCCCAGACTCGACGCGGCGCAGAGCTAACACTGCTCGGCTACAATTTTTGATTCAAGCCAAGTTCGGATCACGGAGCAATCTGGCTCCTCCGTTGACCGCCGTACAGGAGAAGTCGTGCAACGTCCTTGCAATGAAATCGGCAACCGGATCATCAAGGTCAACCATGCCGGTGAACATGGCGCGGTGAACATCTACCGCGGGCAGATCTTCATCGCCAGGCTCACCGCCCCGGCGATGGTTGCGCAGCTGGCGGAATTCCGTTGCCACGAGGAAGGACACCGCGCAATCTTTGCTGCCGAGCTGGAGCGGCGCTGCGTTCGGCGCTGCCGGAGCTATTGGCTCTGCGGTGCGGGAGGTCTGGCACTCGGCCTTGTCACCGGCTTATTGGGCGCTGGCGCCATAGCGGCCACCACCGCAGCCGTCGAAGCCGTCGTGCTGAGGCATCTGCAGCATCAGCTCTCCGTGCTTCAAGGCCAGGACCCGCTCGCCGTCGCCGCAATCACCTCCATCGTGGCGGAGGAGCAGGAGCACCATGACCAATCGCTTGCTCACATCCCGCCCGGCACATTCTGGCCCAAGCTGCTCACTCCGGTTGTGTCTGCGTCGACGGAGGCGGTCATATGGGCTGGCATGCGGCTGTGAGCTCGAGTAGCCACCTGCGATGGCACCTGGTAGCGATTCAATGCCATCCCGAAGGCCGACATCATGGATAGCATTCGCGCAGACTTGAACCTCCTCGCCATGAAGTTCTGGTGTGGAGTCGGCAGTTCTGAAGAGTTGTCGCGCTGGACCGACGCTGCAGTGATGTCTACGGATGAGTTACATCCCCTCATCTGGGATCTGTATCCACAACCCAGCCCGGAACTGGCTACGGCACTGCTGCTGAGGATGGCCGAAGATGTCAACGGCTTCCAGCCAATATCCGTGGAGGCTGAAGCCATTGCCGAAGATATTCTGCGCCAGTCCCTGATCGCCTTCGTAGCAAGAGACATATCGGTGCAGGCATTGTGTCGACTGGCTGATCACTTGGATAGCGGGTTCAACCTGGCCCTTGCCGACGCTCCCCAACCCAGGCCAGCTACCACCGACAGCCAATGGTGGCAAGGTGATCTATACAACTGCTGTGACTGGTGCGATGACAGCTGGACGCATGACAACTCCCCTCATCTGCATGCGGAAGCAGAACGCCTGCTGCGTATTCTCAACCGCAGATAGTTGGAGCAGACTACAGAATCCGGTGCATCATTCTGTTTGCAGGTTCGTAGGTTTCTTTTCATTCGGTCCTGCCCCGCCTGCCTGCTGAAGCTCGTCGTAAGGAACGCATGGAACTCATCACTACCATCAAGGATGCCTGGGGCTGGACGGGACTGGATCCCGGCCAGATCGTAGGAGAGAACGATTTCGGCAACCTGATGATCAAGGATCACACTGGCAGTTACTGGCGCATTTGCCCCGAAGACCTGTACTGCGAGGTGGTCGCGGCAACCCGCGAGGAACTTGATCAGTTGTCCCGAAATGCGGAGTTCGTTGGGGACTGGCAGATGCAGGCCCTGGTTGACCAAGCGCGCGAGCGCCTTGGCCCGTTACAACCGGGCTACAAGTACTGCCTCAAGGTTCCGGGCGCGCTTGGTGGCGAGTACGGTGGTGACAACCTCGGCGTGATCTCGCTGACTGAACTGATCTCGGCCTCTGGCCACCTCGCCAAGGAAACCGCAAATCTTCCCGATGGCGCCAAGGTCAGGATCAATATTGTCGATTAGCTACCAATGCGCTCTTTGAGTTAGCCGTGCCAGGGACGTATCCACTTCAAAGCCCGGCACCGCCCGAGTTCGCAACTCCGCGGAAACCTTTCAACGTGAGGAGATTCGGTATGAAACGCGTAACCGGCATCGGCGGTATCTTCTTCAAGTCAAACGATCCAAAAGCGCTTTCCGCCTGGTACCGCGAGCACCTCGGGCTGGATGTCAGCGACTGGGGCGGCGCGGTGTTTCAGTGGGGCGGTGCTGACAGTCCAGCAGGTGCGACGATATGGAGCCCGTTTGCTGCTGACACCGACTATATGGCGCCTTCGACTGCGTCTTTCATGATCAACTTCCGGGTGGACGATCTGGATGCACTGCTTGCAGCACTGCGCGAGGAGGGCTGCACTGTTGTGGGTGAACCGCAGAATTCCGAGCAGGGAAAGTTTGGATGGGTGATGGACCCCGAAGGTAACAAGATCGAGCTATGGGAGCCGCCTGCGGGGCAGTAGCTGCAGGATGGGCGACGAAGCTTGCAGCTGAGTGTTCTCCGCACGGTTGCGGCGACTCCATCCACGCGCCCAACCATCGCCTGGCTCCGTGGTGCCGCTTCTTCGTTAGTCAATGGCACAGCAACTGACCGTTCGACGCTGTGACCAATGCGCGTTATGCGCCGAGCTGCCGCTGCGCAACGCGGCGTTCCAGTTTGCAGAACGTCCCCTGCACACACGCGCTGCGCGCTCACATGCCCCAGCTGTGCCACCTCATGCAGAGTGGTAACAAGGTGATTACTGCAAACTCTCGTATCCTCTCGGCTCCACAAGACGAAGCCGCCGCGTTGCGAATCCTCGGTTCGCAGCACTGCAATCAACAGCACAGGATCTAGTTTGCGCTGCTCTGAGGGTTGTCGTCGCCTTTGCCTGGAAAGCCATAGGAGGGCTTCATGCACGATGGGCGCCGCAGCCGAAGGATCGGATGCGCTGACTTCGGCTATTTCGATACGCGGGAAAAGTGCGAAGCAGCGGTTCTGCGACGCGAGCTGGCCTTCCTGCAACTGGTTCCGGAAGAACTTGGCGGTGAGTGCGCTGCGGACAATACGGTGTTTGTACCGGTATGGGTCGCGGAGCAGAAGCGCAGGATCGACATCAGAACCGTGTTGCCCTTGATGCGTGCAGGAAAGCTGAGTCGCTACTCGGCCATGCCCACCTATCGAGGAGGAAGCTTCATCCCGGCAGAGATCGCTATCCACGCGCATGATCCAGCGGGCTTCGCGACCACCATCGAGATCTGGTGAGCACGGCATTGAATCTGTCCTCGCGCACAGGCGGCGACGCTCTCGACAAGGACGTTGAGAGCCGCCGCACCTGCTCCATCGGCCTGACACTTGTCGACAGCTGCCAACTCAGCCATTCTTCGCCGCGACCGTGCCTTCCGGTACCGGTCCAGCATGGAGCGAGACAGCAACGTGGGACTGGTCCTCAACATCGACGAGCGTGTCATCAAGCAAGGCGCTGCCAACATGCAGCGGGGGATCGAGACCGTTGGTGGCCAACTGTACCTGACCAATCAGCGCCTGCTGTTTTCGGCCCATCGTTTCAATGTGCAGTCCGGTGACAGCGAGGTCCCTTTGCGGACGATCAGCTCGGTACAGCGTTGTTGGACGCGTTTTCTGGGCGTGCTCCCGTTGATGCCCAATTCGCTGGCCGTGCATACGCGCGATGAGGTGCATCGCTTCGTTGTATTCGGCCGCAGCCACTGGGCGGATGCAATACACCGCGCGCGTGACCTGACCTGATGCTGGCATCAGTTGGAATGGCTGTGGACCGCAGCCTGGTTCGCGCCAGACTGCGCGATTCAATCCACCCTGCGCCACTGCCCCGGCTGCAGTCCCTCAAGCGCGTACGGCCCCATCACCGCACGCACCAATCGCAACGTCGGTAGTCCGACTGCAGCGGTCATGCGCCGAACCTGACGATTACGTCCTTCGCGCAGGGTGATTGCCAGCCAGCTGTCCGGCACGGTCTTGCGGAAACGTACGGGCGGATTGCGCTCCCACAGGCTGGGCGCAGCAGCCAGCAATTCAACGCGCGCAGGCAGCGTTGGCCCGTCATTGAGCTGCACGCCGTCACGCAGCGCCTGCAGCTTGTCATCGGTGGGCGTGCCTTCGACCTGCACCCAATAGGTCTTGGGCTGCTTATGCCGTGGATCGGTCAGGCGATGGGCGAGATTGCCATCATCGGTGAGCAGCAACAGACCTTCACTGTCGTAGTCCAAGCGCCCTGCCGCATACACGTTGGCCGGTAGGCCAAAGCCGGCCAGGGTCGCCCGCGGCGGTTGGCTGCTGTCGGTGAACTGACAGAGCACATTGAAGGGTTTGTTGAGGGCGATAAGCATCTGATGCAGACATTGGGGAGAAGAATGGATGCGCTGCTGCCAGGCGATCAGCTGGCATCGCAGCTCAAAGAAGCGGGGCCGCACGCCAAGCATCGCGGCCCCGCATTATCTCACTGCCCGATTCCGAATCCCCAATCGCGGCCGTATTACTGCTTCACGAAGCGCAGCGTCATGCGATCGCTTTCGCCGATGGCCTTGTACTTGGCGGCATCGGCGGCGTCATGGCTGTTGGACGGCGGCAGCGTCCACACGCCCTTGGGTTAGTCCTTGGTATCGCGCGGGTTGGCGTTGACCTCACTGCTGCCAGCCAGCTTGAAACCAGCGGCTTCGGCCATGGCAATCACCTGCGCCTGGCCAACATAGCCGCTGCCGTCATCGGCCGGCACGTCAGCTTTGGCGCGGTGTTCAACCACACCCAGGGTGCCGCCCGGCTTGAGCACGTCGAAGAAGGCCTTGAACATGCCCTCGGCCTGGCCAGAGGAACGCCAGTTGTGGACATTGCGGAAGGTCAGCACCACATCCGCCGAGCCCGGTGCGCCAAGCACCGGTGCAGCCGGGTTGTAAGCCACCTCGGCAGCACGATCGAACTGGGCCGGAGCGCCAGCAAACTTCTTGCTCAGGCCATCGCGCGAGCGCTGCTGGTAATCACGGCCACCGCCAGCCGGCAATGCTGCCGGGTCAACCACCGCGGCAACGTACTTGCCGCCATCGCGCAGGTAGGGCGCAAGAATTTCGGAGTACCAGCCGCCGCCCGGTGTAATTTCGATGACCGTCTGGGTCGGTTGCAGGCCGAAGAAGGCCAGGGTCTGCGCCGGGTGACGGTATTCGTCGCGCAGCACGTTGGCCGGCGTACGCCAGCTGCCGGCGATAGCGGCCTGCAGCTGCGGCGAAACCTGTGCGTCAGTGGTACTGGCAGCGGCTTCATGGGCCAGCGCAGTGCCGGCAGACAGGGTGCTGGCAAGCGCCAGCAGACAGGCACACAACAGCGGGGCAGGCTTCTTCATGCGGAATTCCGTCGATTGAAACCGCGAGCCTAGCACGCGGCTGCAAGTGCAATGCAGCATGCAAATGTTTACTTCCCGTTAGCGTGGAAACGGCTCACGGAACGCTGTATTCACGACGTTGCCACGGAATTGGAACGCATGCCGTCTATGCTGTTGAACTGAACAACAAAGGAGCAACGCATGCCCCAGTCACGCGAACTTGGCCGCTCGGGTCTCCATGTCAGCCCCATCGCTTTTGGTGGCAACGTTTTCGGCTGGAGCGCCGATGAGAAGACATCCTTTGGCCTGCTTGATGCCTTCGTCGATGGCGGCTTCAACCTGATCGACACCGCCGATGTCTATCCGGCATGGGTGCCGGGCAACCGCGGCGGCGAGTCGGAGACCATCATCGGCCGCTGGCTGCAGCGCAGCGGCAAGCGCGACAAGGTGGTGATCGCCACCAAGGTTGCGAAGTGGGCCGAACATCCTGGCCTGTCGGCTGACAACATCAATGAGGCGGTCGAGGATTCGCTGCGCCGCCTGCAGACCGATGTGATCGATCTTTACCAGGCCCACGAAGACGATGAGTCGGTGCCGCTTGAGGAATCCCTTGGCGCGTTCGCGCGCTTGATCGAGGCTGGCAAGGTGCGTGCGATTGGTGCTTCCAACTACAGCGCCGAGCGGCTGCGTGATGCGCTCAAGGTGTCCGCCGACTACCACCTGCCGCGCTACGAAACCCTGCAGCCGGAATACAACCTCTACGACCGCAGCGGCTACGAGGCCGAGCTGGAACCACTGGCGCGCGAACACGGCATCGGTGTGATCAGTTATTACTCGCTGGCCAGTGGCTTTCTCACTGGCAAATATCGCAGCGCTGACGATGTAGGCAAGAGCGCGGCGCGCGGCGCAAAGGTTGCCGACCGTTATCTGAACCCGCGCGGCCTGCGCATTCTGCAGGCGTTGGATGATGTGGCTGCCAGCCACAAGGCGTCACCGGCGCAAGTCGCCTTGGCGTGGTTGATCGCACGCCCCGGCATCACTGCGCCGATCGTCAGCGCCACCAGCGTGCAACAGCTGCAGGAAGTACTGGCAGCGGCGCAGCTTGGCTTGAGCCCAGAGCAGATCGCGCAATTGGATGCTGCCAGCACAGAAAGCTGAATTGGGCGAGTTGCACACCCTCTGCCTGCGTCGTAGGATCGGCCGGACAGGGGGTAGACCGCGAACGGAGTCCTACCCATGCAGACCGCACCTACAGCCCAGCGCAGCATCGATCGCCACGCCGAACTGACTTACTGGCGCGGCGTGCATGCCATCGGTCATCTTGGCCAGCACGAGTTCGACCATTACCAGCGCCTGCTGGAAATGGGTTACGACGTGTACCTGGCCTACCCACGCGCCAACGAAGAACAGCTCTACAAAGTGCTGCAGGACAGCTATCACCGGCATAGTCCGGCGCTGGCGGTTTCCTGGGATGAGGCACGTTGGCTGGTGCGCCATGCCTGGCATCATGCCGAGCAGCATTGAGCGAGATTACCGGCTTGGTTTTGCAGGAGCGGCGTGAGCCGCGAAGCTACTGCAACGTCAGAAGCTGAAGCGCCTACCCCTCCCCAACCCTCCCCTTGGCTTCGCCAAAGGGAGGGAGCGAAAGCACGCCGCACACCGCCGCACCCGCCATCATCGGATCACATGCAGGCCGGTGGTTTGGATGATGTCGGCTTCGCGGCTTACGCCGCTCCCACAACCCGATGGGCCATTGGTACTGGCCTTGTTGTGGGAGCGGCGTGAGCCGCGAAACCATTGCAACGTCGGAAGCTGAAGCGCTTACCCCTCCCCAACCCTCCCCTTTGCTGCGCAAAAGGGAGGGGGCGAAAGCACGCCGCGCACGGCAGCATCCGACATCATCAGATCACGCGCATGCCGGTGGCTTTGATGATGTCAGCTTCGCGGCTTACGCCGCTCCCACAACCGGTGACGCCATTGCTTCGGCGAGATAATCCAGGAAGGAGCTGATGCGCGCGGATACCGCGGTGTTGCGGTAATACACGGCGTGGATCGGTTGGCGCGTATCCAAGGTCTGTTTCGGCAATACCTGCACCAGCTCCCCACGCGCACGCGCGGCTTCGGTCAGGAAGTCGGACAGGCAGACGATGCCGACGCCTTCCAACGCCAAACGATGCAGGATCTCGCCGCTGGATACTGCCAGTGCCGGACGCACATGCAGGCGCTCGCGGCTCTCGCTCGCCAAAGGCCAATGGTTCAACGAATCCGGTTCGTTGAAGCCCAGCAAGGTGTGCGCCTGCAGCTGCGCCACGTTCTTCGGTGTGCCGTATTGCTGCAGGTAAGCCGGGCTGGCCAGCACACGCAGGCGGCTGTGACCCAAGGGCCGCGCATGCAGGGTGGAATCCGACAGCGGGCCAATGCGGATCGCCACATCGGTGCGCCGTTCCAGCAGATCGATGTAGCGCTCGCTGCTGTTGAGCTCCAGCGCCACCTGCGGGTAGCGCGCGCGGTAGCCTGGCACCAGTGGCGCGATCACATGCAGCATGAACGGCATCGCCGCATCCACCCGCAGCCGCCCTGACGGCGTGCCACGCCGCGCGGCGATCTGCTCCTCGGCAGCATCCACCGAGGCGACAATAGCGCGCGCCTGGGCGAGAAAGGCTTCGCCTTCGTCGGTGAGCTGCAGGCGGCGGGTGGTGCGGGTCAGCAAGGTGGTGCCGAGCTTCTCTTCCAGCCGCCCCAGCGCCCGACTGACGCCCGAAGTGGTCTGGCCCAGCTGCTCGGCTGCCGCAGTAATCGAGCCGGTGTCGATCACGGCGATGAAGGCCTGCATCTCATCCAGGGTGGTTTTCATCGGGGCGGCCTGCGGGTGACGGGTAATTATTGACTTTAAATCAATAGTAATTGGCAGGAAACCGCATTTTTCGGCAAGAGTTCCGCGCTCACACTGCGCAGCCCTTTTCGAGGATTCGCCCATGTCACGCGGTATTCCCCTTGCCTTGCTGGCGTTGACGCTGGGTGCGTTCGCCATCGGCACCACCGAATTCGTCATCGTCGGGCTGATCCCGACCATTGCCGCCGACCTGCATGTCAGCCTGCCCTCGGCCGGGCTGCTGGTTTCCCTCTACGCCCTGGGCGTTGCCGTGGGCGCGCCGGTGCTCACGGCCTTGACCGGGCGGGTGCCACGCAAGGCCTTGCTGGTGGCACTGATGCTGCTGTTCACCGTCGGCAACCTGATTGCGTGGATGGCACCCGGCTATGGCTCGCTGATCGTGGCGCGGGTACTGACCGGGCTGGCGCATGGCGTGTTCTTTTCGATCGGCTCGATCATCGCCACTTCGGTGGTGCCCAAGGACAAGGCTGCCAGCGCGATTGCGATCATGTTCACCGGGCTGACCGTCGCGCTGGTGACCGGCGTGCCGTTGGGCACCTTCATCGGCCAGCACCTGGGCTGGCGTGCAACCTTCCTCGCGGTGGCTGCATTGGGCGTGATCGCCCTGCTCGGCAGCCTGCTGTTCGTGCCGCGTGATCTGCCGCGCAGTGCGCCGGCCACGTTCGGCCAGCAGTTCGCGGTGCTGGCACAGCCACGCCTGTTGCTGGTCTATGCGATGACTGCGCTGGGTTATGGCGGCACCTTCCTGTCCTTCACCTTCCTCGCCTCGATCCTGCAGGACGTCAGCGGCTTCTCGGCCAATGCGGTGAGTGCGGTGCTGCTGGTCTACGGTGTGTCGGTGGCGATCGGCAATCTGTGGGGCGGGCGTTTGGCTGACCGTCGCGGTCCGATTCCTGCACTGACGCTGATCTTCGGCCTGCTCGCGCTGGTGCTGCTGGTGCTCACCTTCACCGCTTACAACCGCTGGTTGGTGCTGTTGACGGTGCTGGCGTTGGGCGCAGTGGCGTTCGGCAATGTGCCGGGTCTGCAGGTCTACGTGGTCAAGCAGGCCCAGCGCTTCGTGCCGCAGGCAACGGATGTCGCGTCCGGCCTGAACATCGCCGCCTTCAACATCGGCATCGCACTGGGTGCCTCGCTCGGCGGCCTGGTGGTCGATCACATCGGCTTGATGCACACGCCGTGGATCGGCGCGCTGGTGGTGCTGGGTGCGCTGGCATTGACTGTACTCAGTGGCCGCCTGGATCGCCGCGACGGATTGGATGTCCGCGCCGAAGGCATCGCCGTCAGCGCGCATTGACGGAACACGCTGTTACTCCCTTTTATCTTTTCGTTAGCGCTGCACGGCGTAGCCTGTATGCGCGAATTTCTGGAGATTTGAATGACCATTCCCGCTATTGGCCTTGGCACCTATCGCCTCAAGGATCAGGTCCTCACCGACTCCGTGCACAACGCACTGGACCTTGGCTACCGTGCTTTCGACACCGCGCAGATCTACGAGAACGAGGCCGATCTGGGCGCGGCAATCGCCAGCGGCACGGTGCCGCGCGAGCAGCTGTTCCTGACCACCAAGATCTGGATCAGCAACTTCCACCACGATGACCTGCTTGCCAGTCTGCGCGAGAGCCTGCGCAAGCTGCGCACCGACCACGTCGACCTGACCCTGATCCACTGGCCCTCGCCCAAGGACGAAGTGCCGATGGCCGAGTTCCTCGGTGCGCTACGCGAAGCCAAGGCGCTGGGTTTGACCAAGGCGATTGGTGTTTCCAACTTCACCATCGACCTGACCCGCCAGGCCATCGCCATCCTCGGCGCCGATGCCATCGCCACCAACCAGATCGAAGTGCATCCCTACCTGCAGAACCGCGCCCTGATCGCCTACCTGCGTGAGCAGGGCATCCATGTCACCGCGTTCATGAGCCTGGCCTATGGCGCGGTGCTGAACGACCCGGTGATCCAGGCCATTGCCGACAAGCATCAGGCAAGCACCGCGCAGGTCGCCTTGGCCTGGGCGCTGCAGCAGGGCTATGCGGTGATTCCGTCATCGACCAAGCGCGAGAACCTTGCCGGCAACCTGCAGGCAGCGCAGCTGCATCTGGATGCTGAAGACATGGCACGGATCGCGGAGCTGGATCGCGGCGAGCGTGTAGCCAATCCGGGTATCGCGCCGGCCTGGGATTGAAACGCGGCTCCTGAGTAAAGCCATGGCGGGCCGGCGATGCCTGCCCGCCATGCTTTGAGCCGCTGCGATTGCGGCGTTACTAGCGGATACGCGATGCCAACTCTTGCGCCAACGTTTCCAGTAACAGGCTGATCGTTGGCAGCTCACGCCGGCTTTTCATCCAGGCCAGGGTGAGCGGCAGGCCCTGGCTGGCCAGATGCGGCAGCACTTCCAGCAGCGCGCCATCCTCAAGATGGCTGCGTACCAGCCAGGTCGGCAGTTGCACGATGCCGCTGCCGACCAGCGCAGCGGTGACCTGGCCTTCGCCATCTCCCACTACCAGCGGGGACGGCATCATCTGCAGCTCTACTTCGCCTGGTAGTGCAGCTGCGAAGCGCCATGGACTGACCGAACCATCGGCGCGCCCATAGGCGATGCAGCGTTGCCCAAGCAGATCCTCACGCGTTGTGGGTACGCCATGCGCGGCAAGATAGGCGGGAGCCGCACAGAACACGTGTTGCTCGTGGCCCAGCAGGCGATGCTCGACCAGCGAAGACCACGCTTCGGGCCCACCGATGCGGACGATGATATCGACGCCATCCTCGACCGGATCGATGAAGCGGTCCGAGAACGACACCTGCGGCCGCGTCAGTGGATAGGCCTGGGCGAAACCCAGGATGATCGGCAGCGCCTGCAGGCGCCCGAACGCTGCCGGTAGATCGATGCGCACGCGGCCACTTGGCTCGTGATCCTCTGCCCGCAGCGATACCTCGGCTTCCTCAAGGCTTGCCAACACCTCAGTGCAAGTCCGGTGGAAGGCGATGCCGGCTTCGGTCAGCGACATGCGCCGGGTCGTGCGATGGAACAGCGTACGGCCCAATCGTTCTTCCAATCGCGCAATCGACTTGCCGACGGCCGAAGCGGTGAGGTGCAAGCGCTCCGCTGCCGCAGTGAAGCTGCCTGCATCGGCAACACAGACGAAGACGTCGAGGCCTTTCAGGCGTTCGGAGGGGTGCATGCGGCGGGCTTCACGATCAAAGAATCAATTTCCGTAATTCCGGTAAAAATCATCGCAGAACGGAATATTTCTCCACGATAGGCTGGGCGCTCTCTTCGATCAAGCATCCAAGGCAGCAATGAGCCAGCAACGCCCCACCGTCCTTGTCACCGGCGCCACCGGCCAGATCGGCGCCGAAACCTTGAGAAACCTGCTACTGGAAGATGCGGTCACACCGGTTGCAGCAGTGCGCTCACCGGCGAAGGCCGCCACCTTGCAGGCGCAGGGAATTCGCACGGTGATGTTCGATTTCGACAAGGAAGATTCGCTGCTGCCTGCGCTGCAGGGCATTGATCGCGTATTCCTGGTCACCGGCTACAGCGTGGACATGCTGCGCCAGAGCAAGGTCTTCCTCGATGCGGCCAAGCAGGCCGGCGTGCGGCACGTGGTGCATCTGGGTGCCTGCGGCGGCGATGACGCCAGCATCGGGCATTGGGCCTGGCATCAGCTGGTGGAACGCTACATCGAGTGGCATGGCTTCTCGTTCACCCACCTCAGGCCGGAAGCCTTCATGCAGAACCTGCTCAGCTACGACGGCACCCGCGCCGTGGTCGACGGCGTCATCCGCCAGTACACCGGCGATGCGCGCTTCAGCTGGGTCGACGGTGATGACGTCGCTGCGGCAGCCGCACAGGCGCTGGCGTGGCCACAGCGGCACGCCGGGCAGACCTATCGGCTGGGCTACGACGCCAAGTCCTATGGTGAGGTTGCCGCGCTGATGACGGAGCTGCTTGGCCAGCCATTCCGCTACGAGGCGCTCAGCCCGGATGTGTTCCTGGAAGACATGCGCGCGGCCGGCGCCGAGATGGCCTATATGAACTGCGTGCGCGACAACTTCCAGCGTATCGCCGAGCGCCGCGTGCCGGGGATTGAAGCCACCTTCGAAAACTTCCCCACCATCACCGGCCGCGAGCCGGTGCGCTGGGCGGAATTCATCCGCAAGCACCGTGCTTCGTTTGCTTACTGAGCTATGGAGCTCAGGCGTTTCTCGGGATCAGCTGCCGTTACCCTGCAGCAACCACGCGCGCATCGCTGCGTTCACTTCCTCGGGCTTCTCCAAAGGCGCGAGATGGCCGCAGTCTTCGATCACCACCAGCGTTGATTGCGGCATCAGTGCGGCCATCTGCTCGCTTACGGACAGCGGCGTGATCGCATCATTGCGCCCGCAGATGATCAAGGCGGTGCCCTGCCATTCGCGCAGGACCTCGCTGCCGTCGCTGCGTTGCAGTTGGCTCTGGCGCAGGAAGACTTCAGCGCCGAGGCGCGCGGTCATGCTGCGCACGGTATCCACCAACGCTTGGTCATCCAGTCGCGAAGCATCGATGTAGCTGCGCATCAGCTTGTCGCCGAAGCCGTGGAAGGTGCCGGGCAGGCGCACGCTGTTCTGCTGTGCCACGCGTTGCGCGGCGCGCTCGGGCGAGTCGGGTTTGAACGAGGTGTCCAGCAGTGCCAGCTTCAGTACCCGTTGCGGGGCGATGCGCAGGATTTCCTGGGCGACGTAGCCACCGAGGGAGAAGCCGGCCAGGGCGAACTGCGCCGGGGCCTTGGCCAGCACGTCCTCGGCGACCGCGCGCATTGTGGTTTGCTGGGTGAGGTCGCCGACCTGGCAATCGGCGATGTCGGCGAGTGCTTCGAGCTGGGCCTGCCACAGCGTGGCGTCGTTGAGCAGGCCGGGCAGCAGTAGCAGCGGGGTTCTGGCTGCTGGGTTCTGGTTCGTTTGCATGGCGCTATTGTCGCGCCTTGGGGTGTGTTGGGGGTGAGGCGTGGGGGTGGAACAACAGCCGCGGGGGGCGCGCGACCCCCCCCCCCCCCCCCCCGCGCGCGGGGGGCGCGGGGGGGGGGGGGGGGGGGGGGGGGGGGGGGGGGGGGGGGGGG
>NZ_JBRREF010000051.1:0-34283 GCF_056760135.1 Stenotrophomonas sp. STEN023
ATGCTCGGCTGGGGGGGCGGTAAAGCCTCTGCCGAGCATGGCTCGGCATTACATGCTTGGGGTTTACCGGGAAAGCCCTTGCCGAGCATGGCTCGGCACTACATTCCCCTCTCCCGCGTGCGGTAGAGGGGGTGGGGTGAGGGCAGCTCCTTACTTGGCGTTTAGCTTGACGATGGTGCTGATCGCGGTTTCGTTGGGGATGGTCTTGGTGTCGGCCCAGTCGCCACCACCCACGCCGAAGTCCAGTCGTTTGACCGTGGCCTTGCCGGTCAGCACGGGCTGCGCGCCCGCTGCCCAGGTGAAGGTCAACGTGACCGGCTTGCTGACACCGCGCAGCTCCAGTGTGCCGTCGGCGGCGTACTGGTTGTTGCCGAGAGCGCGAAAGCCGTTGGCGGTGTAACGGGCCTGGGCGAACTGTGCGACGTTGAAGAAATCCGCGCCCTGCAGGGTGGAGTCGCGATCGGTATTGCCGCTCTTGGCGCCGACCAGCGGGATGGTCACGTCCAGTTTGCCCGCTGCCGGATTGGCCGGGTCAAAACTGACCTGGGTCTGGAAGCTGGGGAAGCTGCCGGTGAACACTTCACCGTCATATTTGGTGGCAAACACCAGAATGGAACCGGCGCCCGGTGCCTGCTGGTAATCGGCGGCCATGGCCGGGGCGACGGCGAGCATGCCGGCCAGGGCGGCGGCAACAGCGGCGGGGGAGCTGAGCTTGATGTTCATGCGGAATCCTTTTGCGGGAGGTTGAGCCAGCCTTGCGGCAGCATGCGTGCCAGCGTGGCATCGCGTAGATGAATGTGGTGATAGAACGCGGCACCGGCATGCGCCAGCACCAGCAGGATCAGTGCCCAGAAGCCCCACTCATGGATGACGTGGGAGAACTGGCTGGCCTGCTCGCTGGGGGCGACCAGCTTGGGCATTTCGACCAGCCCGAACAGCTTGAACGGGCGCAGGCCACTGGCCGAGTCGTACAACCAGCCCGACAGCGGGATGGCGAACATCAGCACGTACAGCAGCCAATGCGTGGCCGAGGCAACACGCTCCTGCCAGCTCGGGGTGCCCGGCACCGGCTCGGGTGCGCCGGCAAACAGGCGCCATAGCAAGCGCACCACAACCAGCACCAATACGGTGATGCCGATGGATTTGTGCATGGTGTAGATCCAGAAGTACTTCGGCGTCTTCGGGAACTCGCCCATGGTCAGGCCGACGATACCCAGCGCCAGGATCAGCAAGGCGATCAGCCAGTGCAGGCTTTTGCTGAGGCTGCCCCAACGTTGCGCGGTGTTTTTCAGGCTCATGGCTGTTTTTCCGTTTCTGTTGCTGATTTCAGGGCCGCATCGGCGGCGTCTTCGAGGCTGGTGTCGGGTTCTGCTGCTGGTTCGGTGGTTGCAGGCGGTGCTTCGGCACCGGCATCACGCACGGCTTCTGCCTCGATGCGCAGCTCGACCTTGTCGCCGATCACCGATGGCCAGGCGCTGATGCCGAAATCGGCGCGGCTGAGCGTGGTGGTCGCGGAGAATCCTGCGGTACGTCGGAACGGCGGCAGCGGGTGGCGCTTGAGCGCGTTGAGGGTGACGTCCAACACCACCTCGCGGCTGACCCCGCGCAGGGTAAGCAGGCCGTGTACGCGGGCATGGCTGGCATCGATCGGTTCGACCCGGCTGGAGACGAAGCGCGCCTGCGGGAAGCGTTTACCGTCCAGCAGGTTGCGCGCCAGGGTGGCCTGGTTCCATTTGCCGTCACCCAGATCCAGGCGGGTGATCGGCACGGCGACCTCGAGCCGGGCATTGGCCCAGTCATGCGGGTCGAAGTCGAGCACACCCTCGCTGCCGGATACCGTGCCCAAGGCCTGCGAGAAGCCGGCATGCTCAATGGCGAACAGCACCCGGGTGTGCACTGGGTCGAGCCGGTAGCGCTCGTTGGCGGCGCTGGCGGCAGTGGGCAGCAGGGCGCAGATCAGCAGTAGCAGGCGTGGCAGCAAGGTCCGGCTCCGTGTCGGGATAGGGGATTCTAGGCGGATGCAGGTGAGGGTTTGTGCGCATATTGCGCAACGGTTTGTTACGTAGTCGGTTGGTGTGACTTTGCCGCGGCTGCTGGGCGGCGCTACAGTCGCCGGCGGTGGGGGCTTGTGCGTACAGCTTGCGATGGGGAGTGTCGGGCGTTGATGAAACGGATTTTTCACGGTGTACGCAGGGGCGTGCTGGCAGTGCTGCTGGCATGGCCGTGCTTGGCCATGGCGCTGGATCTTGCGGAAACGCCGCGGATGCGGCGCCTGGGCGTGGCCGAAGGACTGCCATCGCGCACCGTGCTTGCGCTGGCGCAGGATCGCCACGGCTACGTATGGGCGGCCACCGATGATGGCCTGGCGCGTTATGACGGTGCGCATCTGCGGGTCTGGCGGCACGATCCACAGGTATCCGGCTCGCTGCCGGGCAATACCCTGGAAACGATGCTGATCGATGCCCAGGACCGGGTATGGGTCGGCGCCAACGGTGCCGGTCTGGCGATGCTGGATGCCAACCGGCAGCGTTTCACCCGTTTTGCCGAGTTGGAGGCGATCTGCACCCAGCAGGTGTGGGCGCTGGCTGCGCACGGCACCGATCTATGGGTTGGCACCAGTGGCAGCGGCATCTGCCTGTTGCATGCCGATGGCCGGATCAGTCGCTACCAGCATCAGCCCGAGGACCCGCGCAGCCTGCCCGATGACACCATCTACGCGTTGCTGGCCGGCAAGGACGGCAGCATGTGGATCGGCACCACCTCGGGCCTGGTGCGTTGGAAGCGCGGCGACGGCTTTGCCACCGTGCACTCGCCCTTGCTGGACGGCAAGGACGCGATCCGCCTGAGTGGCGATCGCGATGGCGGCATATGGGTGGGTACCGATGCCGGCCTGTACCGGGTATCGGACGACGGCGTGGTGTCGCCTGCGCCATGGGCCCAGGCCGCGCACAGTCGCGCCGCGGTGGTATTGCATGACCGTGATGGCCGCTATTGGATGGGCAGCTCCAATGGCCTGTATCGCGGTGATCGGCAGCGTCTGCAATTGCTGGAAGGCGATGGTGGCAGTGGCTTCCTGACCGGCAACAGCGGCGTGCTGGACCTGCTGCAGGATCACGAAGGCGGCATCTGGACGGCATTGCTGACCCAGGGCATGGCCTATCTGCGGCCGGACTGGTCGCGTTTCTCCAGCCATTACCGGCTCAATGGCAAGTCGCTGGAGAGCTTGTACCTGATCAACTCGGCTGCTGACGGCAATGGTTTCCTGGTGGTCGGCGGACACGGCTTGTACCAGTTGGATGGTGCCGGCAAGTTGTCGCAGCTCGCGGATGAGTCACGGCTGGGTCCGGGCAGCATCTGGTCGGTGCAGCGCGGTGGTGATGGGGTGATCTGGCTGGGCCGTGCTGGCGGGCTAAGCCTGTACCGGCCTTCGGACGGCCAGGTGCGGCGCATTGACCTTGGGGTGGGCGACGATCCGGCACAACGCGCGGACCTGATGCGGCTGGCGGCCGATGGCAGCATGTGGCTGTCCATCATCAATTACGGGCTGCAGCACCGTGCGGCCGATGGCCGCTTGTTGGCTGCGTACCCGCAAGGCGAGGCCTCGGGCCTGCCGGAGAAGCTGGTTGAACAACTGCGTCTGGGCAGCGATGGCAGCCTGTGGCTGGCCGGCGGTGCTGGCGTGCAGCGGTTTGATGGCAAGCGCTTCGTGACCTTGCCGGGGATATCGGCTGGCATGGTCTACGACCTGATGTTCCTGGCCGACGGCAGTGCCTGGTTGGCACGCGATGGTGCCCTGGAGCACTACCGCCACGATGCCGAAGGCTTTTCCCTGCTGCAAAGGCTGAGCGCCGATGAAGGCGTGCCTGCGGTGGCGATGGGCGGGTTGGTGGTTGGCTGCAGTGGCCAGCTGTGGGCGACGACGACGCGCGGGCTGCTGTGGTGGCAGCCGGGTGCCGAACGGGTGCGTCTGCTCGAGGAAGGTGATGGCCTAAGCGATACCGAGTTCACCGCACGGCCGCCGGCGCATGCCGGCTGTGGTCGTGCATTGGCGGTATCGGCGACCGGCCTGCTCAGTTTCAATCCGGATGCCAAGATTGCCGCGCCGGTGGGTTCGCAACTGGTGATCGAATCGGTGGGCGTGCGGCGCGACGATGCAGCGCGCGAGCAACGCCTGAAAGGACCGGTCATCCATCTTGGTCCGCAGGATCGCGACCTGCGCGTAACCGGGCGCCTGCTGTCCTACGTGGACCCTGCGCGGCACCGTTTCCGCGTCCATATCGAAGGCTACGACCAGAACTGGGTGGACCTGGGCAGTGACGGCGAACGCCTGGTATCGCGGTTGCCGGCTGGCAGTTACCGCATGGACATACAGGGCGCAGCCGCAGATGGCCCATGGACCAACGCACAAACCCTGCTGATCGAAGTGGCACCGCCATGGTGGCGCAGCAACTGGGCGTTGGCAGCATGGGGCCTGCTGCTGGCCTTGCTGGCAACGGCAGCGGTGTTTGCCTATCGGCGCCGCGAGCGGCGACGCAACGAGTGGCAATTGGCATTGCACAAGCAGGAATTGGCCGAGCAGGCCTCGCAGGCCAAGACCCGCTTCCTGGCAACTCTGGGGCACGAGGTGCGGACGCCGTTGACCGGCGTGCTGGGCATGAGCGAGTTGCTGTTGGGTACCACTTTGGACGATCGTCAACGGCGCTACGCCGGTGCGATCCAGCAGGCCGGTACACATCTGCTCGGGCTGGTGAATGACGCACTGGATCTGGCGCGTATCGAGGCGGGCCGGCTTGAGTTGGACAATCGTCCCTTCGATCTTGGTCGCCTGTTGCAGGAGGTGAGTGCCTTGATGGCACCGATGGCCGAGCGCCGCGGATTGTCGTTCGAGCCGGTAGCCCCCTTCCCGACGCCGGTGATGGTGGTGGGCGATGCGATGCGCCTGCGGCAGATTCTGATGAACCTGCTGGGCAATGCCATCAAGTTCACCGAGCGCGGCAAGGTAGCTGTCGCCGTGCAACTGCAGCCGGGGCAGGGCGGCATCAGCCTGAGCGTGAGCGACACCGGTCCGGGCATCAGCGCCGAGCAGCAGACACGTCTGTTCCAGCGCTTCGAGCAGGCCGATGGCAACCGCACGGCGTCGCGTTATGGTGGCAGTGGCCTGGGCTTGGCGATCTGCCAGGAGCTGGCGATGGCGATGGGCGGAAGCATCCGCGTCGAAAGCCGGTTGGGCGAGGGCGCCCGCTTTGTGCTGGAGCTGCCCTTGCCCTGGGAGCGCAGCGACAACGCCGCCCCGCGTGCCACCGAGTCTGTCAGCATCACGCAGGCGCTGAAGGTACTGCTGGTTGAAGACGACCCGACCGTGGCGCAGGTCATCACCGGTTTGCTGGCCGCGCGCGGGCACAAGGTGGTGCATGCCGCGCATGGTTTGGCGGCGCTGGCCGAGGTGGCCGAGCAGGAGTTCGATATCGGCCTGCTGGATCTGGACCTGCCAGCGTTGGATGGCATCGCATTGGCGCGCCAGCTGCGTGGCTCCGGCCACCAGTTCCCGTTGATCGCGGTGACCGCACGCGCTGACGGCCAGGCTGAACAATTGGCACGCTCGGCGGGCATGGTCGGTTTCCTGCGCAAGCCGGTGACTGGACGGATGCTGGTCGATGCGATTGCCGATGCCTTGGCGGTCAGCCAGACGCAGGCACAATAGCGCCATCACAGACGCGCCTTGCGGCGTTGCAGGAGGCAGGGTTTGATGAAATGGCTTGCAGGGATGTTGGTGAGCGGACTGTTGCTGATGATGCCGTCAGCACGGGCCGAAGTGCCGGCAACGCCGCAGCCGCGTCAGCTGACCGTGGCCGATGGCCTGCCCTCGAGCAATATCAACGCCTTTGCTGAAGACCTCACCGGCTACCTGTGGTTGGCCAGCCGCGACGGGCTTGCGCGTTATGACGGGCGCAACTACCGCATCTGGCGTGCGGAGAACGGGCTGCGTGACAACATTGTCTGGAGCCTGCATTCGGACAAGAGCAACCGTTTGTGGATAGGCACGCAGAACGCTGGCCTGGCGATGCTGTCGCCGGACCGGCTCAGTTTCACGTTCTATGATCAGCAGACCTATCCGCAGATCGGCAGCAACACCATCTGGGCCATCACTTCCACGCCCGATGGCAGCATCTGGTTTGGTACCGCAACCGGCGGCCTGCACCGCTTGGACCCGGACGGCAACATCCAACGCTTCATGCCGAAGGCCGGTGACCCGCATAGCCTGCCCGCCGCAGCCGTGACCTATATGGCGGTCACCCCGGACGGGAGTCTGTGGGTAGGCACCAAGGGCGGACTGGCGCGCTGGAACGGTGCCGGCTTTGATCGGGTCAGCAGCGACGTACTGCCTTCGCCACGGATCAATGGCTTGAAAGTCGACAAGCAGGGCCGGCTATGGGTGGCCAGCAATGAAGGCGTGGTGGTGCGCCATGCCGACGGGCGCTTCGAGCCCGCCAACTGGCCTGGTGCGGCACCCGGCGAAGTGTTCAACATGCTGCAGTACTCGGCCGATGGCAGTTACTGGCTGGACACCCGTTCGGGACTGGGCCGGATCCGCAGCTCGGTGGTACGCAATGTGCCGCTGTACAGCTCGCAGGAGCGCGGCCTGGTCAAACCCAACTGGTCCAGTGCCTACGAAGATCGAGAAGGTGGCCTGTGGTTCGCCAGTACCAATGCCGGTCTGTGGCACCTGCCGCCGAGCTGGCGCCAGTTCTCGGTGCTGTCGCGGCACCTCGACGACCCCAGCTCGCTGCGCAATCCCTATGCCTTGGCGCTGGCTGCGTCTGCCAATGGCGGTATATGGGTGGTAGGTACCCGCGGCGCCCTGGATCGTCTGGATCCGGGCAGCGGCGAGGTGCAGCACCACCTGACCGCGGTTGACGGCAACAACTGGCCGCAGTCACTGGTTGAAGACAAGCGCGGCAGGGTGTGGATTGGCAGCCTGGACGCGCTGGTGCGCTACGACCCGCGCGATGCCAGTGTGCAGCGCTGGCACAGCGGCGATGGCAAGGATGCAGCGATGCTTGGCGATGCCGACATCGTGCGCAGTTGCGATGGTGGCCGGATCTGGATCTATTCCGAGGACGGCGGCATGCAGCAGCGCGACGCCGATGGTCATGTGCTGCTGCACCTGCAGCCGGGCCAGGCCGGTCTGCCGGAAGCTTCGGTGGAAGACATCCAATGTGGCCCCGGCGATCAGTTGTGGCTTGCCAGCGGTACCGGCCTGCATGCATGGCAGGCAAAGGACGGCAGGTTCTCGCCGCTGCCGGGTGGCCCGCCAGGGCGGGTATCCACGTTCAACGTGAGCGATACCGGCGTAGTCTGGATTGCCGGCCTGGGGCGGATGGATCGCTATCTGTGGGATGGGCAGCACATGACGCTGCTTGACCGCGTCGGCGTGGAGCAGGGCTTTCCGATGCTGGCGGCAACCGGCTTGCTGGTCGATGCCGAAGGGGTTGCATGGGCGATCAGTGCACGTGGCCTGATCCGGATCGATCCGGCCAACCGTTCGGTGCGGTTGTACGGTGTGCACGACGGCCTGCCCGGGCAGGAGTTCCGGCGGCGTACGCTGGTGCAGGCAAGCAGCGGCCAGCTCGCTGGCGGCACGCCTGACGGCGTGGTGCTGTTCGACCCTGAGCTGGTCAAGCCCTCCACGCGGCGGCCACCGCTGATCATCGAGCGGGTCAGCGTGCGCCGCGGTGACAAGGAACAGGACCTCACCCAGGAGCCATCGCTGCAGATCCTCGACGGTGATCGTGACCTGCGCATCGCCGCAAGGCTGCTGTCCTTCGCCGACTCGGCCACCAATACCTATCGCTTCCGCCTTGCCGGCTATGACCCGGACTGGGTGGATGTGGGGGCTAGCGGTGACCGGGTGTTCTCACGGCTGCCGCCGGGGCGCTACCAGCTGGAGATCCAGGCTGCCACCTCGGACAACGTGTGGTCGCCGGTGCAGACGCTGGCATTCCGCGTGCAACCGCCGTGGGCGCGCAGTCCAGCGGGGGTGATGACCCTGCTGTTGCTGGTCATCGCGTTGACGCTGAGTGGTGCCTGGTTGTACCAACGACGCCTGCGCAGGCGCAATGAGTGGCAGCTGGCACGGCATAAGCAGGAGTTGGCCGAACAGGCATCGCTGGCCAAGACGCGCTTTCTGGCGACGTTGGGCCATGAAGTGCGTACGCCGATGACCGGTGTGCTGGGCATGAGTGAACTGCTGCTGGCAACGCCGCTGGATGAGCGCCAGCGTGGCTATACGCAGTCGATCCGTCGCGCTGGCGAGCACTTGTTGCGACTGGTGAATGATGCGCTGGACCTGGCCCGTATCGAAGCCGGGCGGCTGGAGCTGCAGAACCAGCCGCTGGAACTGCGGCAGCTGCTGGAAGACGTGCGTGGTCTGATGGAGCCGCTGGCACAGCGGCGCGGGCTGGCATTTGAATTCGACAATGCGGCATCACCGCGCGTGCGCCTGACCGGTGATGTGATGCGCCTGCGTCAGATACTGCTCAACCTGCTTGGCAATGCGATCAAGTTCACCAGCCGTGGCTCGGTGAGTCTGCGCGTGCGTCTGCAGGACGGTGGCAAGGGTGTGCGTTTCGAAGTCAGCGACACCGGCCCGGGTATCAGTGCCGAGCAGCAGCAGCGGCTGTTCCGCCGCTTTGAACAGGCCGATGGCGCGCGTACTGCTGCCCGCTACGGTGGCAGCGGCCTGGGCCTGGCCATCTGCAATGAACTGAGCGTGGCAATGGGCGGCAGCATCGATGTGGAAAGCAGCCTGGGCGAGGGCACCTGCTTCATCGTGAACCTGCCACTGGCCTGGGAAGTGCCGCCAACGACGACCGAAGACGAAGCCGCGGCCAGTGCGTGGATGAGTTTGCCGCCGCAGCGCGTGCTGTTGGTGGAGGATGATCCGACCATCGCCGCGGTGATTCGTGGCCTGCTGGAAGTACATGGGCATAGCGTGGTGCATGCCGCGCATGGACTGGCAGCGCTGGCGGAGCTGTCCAGCCAGGAATTCGATGTGGCCTTGCTGGATCTGGATCTGCCCGGCATCGATGGCTTCGGCCTGGCCCGTCAATTGAAGGTGATGGGCTACGGAATGCCGCTGATCGCCGTGACCGCGCGCTCCGACGCCGAAGCGGAGCCAGAGGCACGCGAGGCTGGCTTTGCCGATTTCCTGCGCAAGCCGGTAACCGCACAGTTGTTGCTGGAAGCCATTGCCGGCGTACTGGACGCACAGCGCCGGGCGCAGGCCCAGTCCTCACACGATTGAGGGCTGGGCGCAGCGGAGCTCCATCTACTCGACGACTTCCTCGACCGCACGCGGGTGCGGGCGGTTGTCGGGTAGCTGCCAGAACACCAGCGTCGAGCTGAGGGTGATCGCACCAACGCAGATGAAGGTGGCGTGCAACGCCGCGGTCGCGCCATGGCCGCTCAGGTGCTCGCCAAACGCCGCCAGCAGGCTGCCGGCGGTTGCTGCACCAAAGCCGGTTGCGAGCATCATCACCATCGACAGCAAGCTGTTGCCGCTGCTGGCCTGCTGCATATCAAGGTCGCGCAGGGTAACGGTGTTCATGACGGTGAACTGCATCGAGTTGACCGCGCCAAAGATCGCCAGCTGGGTCAGTCGCAGCCACAGCGGCTGCTCGGCGGTGATCAACGCGAAGCTGGCCATCGCCAGACCCACGCAGACCGTGTTGATCATCAGGATGCGACGGTAGCCGAAACGTTCGACCAGGCTGACGGCCGCGCGTTTTGCGGCCATGCCGGACAGCGCCACCGGGATCATCATCATGCCGGCGGTCATCGGGCTCAGGCCCATGCCGACCTGCAGCAGCAAGGGAATCAGCAAGGGCATCGCACCGCTGCCGATGCGTGAGAACAGGTTGCCGAGGATGCCGATGCGGAAACTGATCACCTTGAACAGGCTCAGTGGGAACAGCGCATTGGACGCGCTGGCCGCATGCAACCAGTAACCGGCTAGTGCAGCGATGCCGACCACGGCCAACAGCAGCACCAGCGCATGTGCGGAGTTGATTGCCGACACGCCATCCAGTGCCAGCGACAGGGCGATCATGCCGAACGCCAGCATCAGGTAGCCGGGCAGGTCGAAGCGCTGGTTCCGTTGGCCGTAGTGGTCGGGCATGATTTTCAGCGCGGCGATGAAGCCGATCACGCCGATCGGCAGATTGATCAGGAAGATCCAATGCCAGGAGGCGACTTCCACCAGCCAACCGCCCAGGGTCGGGCCGAGCAGCGGACCGATCAGTGCAGGAATGGCGATGAAGCTCATCGCCGACAGGAACTGCGCGCGTGGCACCGAGCGCATCACCGCAAGGCGGCCAACCGGCAGCAACATGGCGCCGCCGATGCCCTGCAGCACGCGCGAGGCCACCAGCCATTGCAGCGTGGGTGACAGCGCGCAGGCCAGCGAGCCCAGGGTGAACAGCACGATCGCGGCGAGGAAGGTGCGGCGGGTGCCGAAACGGTCGGCGATCCAGCCCGATGCGGGGATGAACGTGGCCACTGCCAGTGCATAGCTGAACACCACCGACTGCATCTGCAGCGGGCTCTCGCCCAGGCTGCGCGCCATCGCCGGCAAGGCCGTGTTGACGATGGTCGAGTCCAGCATCTGCATGAAAATGGCCAGCGACACCAGCCATAGCAGCGGCTTCTGGGCGGAACTGGCGGGCTGCGGGATGGGGGGAGCTGGGGGCATCAAGACGACTCGCGCTGAAGCAGGTGCTTATTGTCCTCCGATGCGTGTGCAGATGTTGCGTAGATCAGTCGCCGCCGCCAATGGTGTACAGGGTTGATCCGGAATCATCAGGGTTCCGGCTCAGCATGATGGTGGAATTGAGTTCACCGATGGTGATGCTCCAGCTGTCTTCGTCGATGCGCTCCATCTTGCAGTTGGTTGGGATGCCGGGGTTGTTGCGCGCCACCGGTGCACAGTTGCGCTCGCTGATCGGGCGTATTTTCTCCAATGCCTTCTGCAGCGGAACTGCAAGCACCAGTGTGCGGTTGCCGTACATCTCGGCCAGCGTTTCACGGGTCTCGGTAACCGGCAATCCGTACAGGGTCACCAATCCGGGCCTGATCTGGGCGCTGGCATCGTAGGAGGTGTCCTGCATGGCATCGGTGCCGACCGATTCGGTGCTGCAGCGGTCGAGCGAAAGGCGGGTGATGTACGGCCGCCAGCGTGGTGCGATTTCTTCTGCTCGCGCAATGCGTATCTGTTTGCAGCTGGTCGGGAAGTCCAGCGGTCCGGTGCTGAAGATGGTCAGCTGTGCGACTTCAGGAAACGCGGCCAGCGTCGGGAAGTCATCCTCGCCCAACTGCAGTGGCGGCGGTGCAGCGCTTGCTGCAACCGGCGCAGCGATTGCCAATGCCAGCAGCAGTGACTTGCAACGGTTGGACATGGGACGTGGGCCTGATGAGGGGCGCCCAGCGTCCGGGCCCGGAAGATTGAAGTCAAGCTTCCGGGCCTTCGGACCTCAGCGGCGGCTGAGGCGATGCACCGCATCCACCAGCACGGCGACGTGCTCGGGGTTCATGTCCGGCGACATGCCGTGGCCAAGGTTGAACACGTGGCCTTCGCGCGAGCCGCCGTTGCCGGCGGCATAGCTTTCCAGCACCTTGCCGACTTCGCGGCTGATCGCATCGGGCGAGCCGTACAGCGTGGTCGGGTCCAGGTTGCCCTGCAGTGCGACCTTGCCGCCTGCTGCGCGTGCAGCGTCTTCCAGCGAGATGGTCCAGTCCACGCCGACGCCTTCAGCGCCGCTGGCGGCCAACTCGGCCACGTACTGGCCGGTGCCCTTGCCGAACAGGATCAACGGGGTGCGCTCGGCGCCGTCGCCGCGCTTGAGCTCGCTGGCGATGCGGTTGAGGTAACGCAGCGAGAACTCGCGGTACATCGCCGGACCCAGCACACCGCCCCAGGTGTCGAACACCTGCAGGGCCTGCGCACCGGCCGCGTGCTGCGCCGACAGGTAGGCGATGACCGCGTCGGTCACCACTTCCAGCAACTGGTGCAGGGCCTTGGGTTCGTTCAGCGCCATCGCCTTGATACGGGCGAAATCCTTGCTGCCGCCGCCTTCGATCATGTAACAGGCCAAGGTCCACGGGCTGCCGGAGAAGCCGATCAGCGGCACCTTGCCGTCCAGCTCGCGGCGGATCAGGCGCACTGCGTCCATCACGTAGCGCAACTCGGTTTCCATGTCCGGCACGGCTAGCTTGGCGACCGCGGCGACATCACGCACCGGGTGCTTGAACTTGGGGCCTTCGCCATCGACGAAGTACAGCTCCAGGCCCATCGCGTCCGGCACGGTGAGGATGTCGGAGAACAGGATGGCGGCATCCAGGTCGAAGCGCTGCAGCGGCTGCAAGGTCACTTCGCAGGCGACTTCCGGGTTCTTGGCCATGCCCAGGAAGCTGCCGGCGCGGGCGCGGGTGGCGCGGTACTCGGGCAGGTAGCGGCCGGCCTGACGCATCAGCCAGACGGGGGTGTAGTCCACGGGCTCGCGGCGCAGGGCGCGCAGGAAGCGGTCATTGCGAAGTGGGCTGGTCACATGGAACTCCTGGAGGTAAGAACCGCAGGCGCGCTGCGGCGCACCTGCAGGGAATGCGGGATTCAGGGCGCGGGCTGGCCGGCGGTGAACATCACCTGGAAGCCTTTCTTGATCTGGCCATCGCGGGCCTTTTCGAAGGCATGGATGGCTTCGTCGTGCTGCAGGAACAGCTCGCGGCGCAGCTGGATGCGGCCACCGGTCTGACCGCTCTCACGCAGCAGCTCCCAGCCGCCGAGCAGGTCGGGCACCAGCGAAAGCTGTACGTAGCGGGGGGCTTCTTTGCCGCTGGGCGGCTGTTGCAGTAGGACGCGCATGGCGGCGATTGTAGCCGGTGTGCGGGTTTTGGGCGGGTTTTGGGGTTTGTTGCGAAGTGCTACCCCTCCCCAGCCCTCCCCTGCGGCGCAAGGGAGGGGGCCGTGCGCTGCGGTCTGTCAGATACGACCACGCCTGCTCTTTCCCCCTCCCTTGCGCAGCAGGGGAGGGTTGGGGAGGGGTGAGCCTTTGACTTCCCGCTCAGCCCTCCCGCAGCACGTCCAACACCGCCGCCTCATCCACATCCGGCACCACCTCGGCCTTGCCGATACCGCGCCACAGCACCAGCCGCAGGCGTCCGGCGATGTTCTTCTTGTCCAACCGCATATGCCCGAGCAGCGCTTCTGCATCCAGGCCAGCGGGGATCACGGTCGGCAGGCCATAAGCCTCCAGCAGCTCACGCAATACCTCGGTATCTGCCGCATCGGCCATGCCCAGGGCCGCCGACAGCTTGGCCGCCAGCACCATGCCAACTGCTACCGCCTCGCCGTGATTGAGGTTGTCATTGCCGGGCGCGCCGTAGCCCTGCGCGGTCTCGATTGCATGGCCGAAGGTATGGCCGAGGTTGAGCAGGGCGCGTTCACCCTTCTCCAGCGGGTCACGTTCGACGATCTCGGCCTTGTGCTCGCAGCTGCGGGCGATGGCCTGGGCCAGCGCGCCGTCGTCGCCAGCCAACAGAGCTTCACGCTCGGCCTGCAGCCATTGGAAGAACAGCGGGTCGCGGATGGCACCGTACTTGACGACTTCGGCCAGACCGGCACGCAGCTCGCGCGCAGGCAGGGTGCGTAGCGCAGCGGTATCGGCGATGACGGCACGCGGCGGGTGGAACGCGCCAACCAGGTTCTT
The DNA here is from genome assembly GCF_056760135.1 of Stenotrophomonas sp. STEN023. Lineage (NCBI taxonomy): Bacteria > Pseudomonadati > Pseudomonadota > Gammaproteobacteria > Lysobacterales > Lysobacteraceae > Stenotrophomonas > Stenotrophomonas sp. STEN023. The sequence continues at coordinate 13,761 of NZ_JBRREF010000051.1, forward strand.
GCCCTGCGGGATATCCACCGCGGTCTTGCCGCCGACCGATGAATCGACCATCGACAACAAGGTGGTCGGCAGCTGCACGCAGTCCACGCCGCGCATCCAGCAGGCCGCGGCAAAACCGGCCAGGTCACCGACCACGCCGCCGCCGAGTGCCAGCACGCAGGCATCACGGGTGGCGCCCAGGCTTGCCAGCGCGTTGATCGCGCCGGCGAAATTGTCCAGGGTCTTGGACGCTTCGCCGGCCGGGATGATGTGCTGGCCGATCTTCAGGTCGGGACGGGCTGCCAGCAGCGCGGTCTGTACCTGGGCCAGGTACAGCGGCGCGACGGTGTCGTCGCTGACCAGCAGTACGTGGCGGCCACGGATGGCGCCGACCAGCGTCTGCGCCTGCGACAACAGGCCTGGCCCGATGTGGATCTGGTAGGGGTGGTCGCCGCCGACGGCGACGGTGCGGGTGGGAGCGGTCATGCGGGTCGGTTCCAGAATCTGCCATTGCGCGGCAAGCCGGGTCACGGTGTGCGCGGTGGCATCGGCGGGGGTGTAGAGGTCGGTATCGATGATCAGGTCGGCCAGCTCGCTGTACAGCGGGTCGCGGATGGCGGCCATGGCGTGCAGCACCTGCTCGCGGTCCGGGCGCTGCAGCAGCGGGCGGGTCTTGTCGCGCTGCAACCGCGACAGCTGCGAGGCCACGCTGACCCGCAGGTAGACCACGAACCCCTGCTGGCGGATGCGCTGGCGGTTGTCCGGATCCAGCACGCAGCCGCCGCCGGTGGAGATCAGCTGGCCGCTGCCCTCCAGCAGGCGCGACAGGACCCGCTTTTCATGGGCGCGGAAGCCGGTTTCACCGACGTTTTCGAAAATGGCCGGGATGCTGGAGCCGACGTCTTCGACGATGGCCTGGTCGGCATCCACGAATGCCAGCCCGAAGCGCTCGGCCAGGCGGCGACCGATGCTGGTTTTGCCGGCGCCCATGGGGCCGACCAGGATGAGATTGGGGGCGGGATTCATTGCGGGAAGATGCTAGCACCTCGTGTCAGTGCCTTAACACGGTAGCAGCCAAGCTCGGCTGCTCCACGAATGGTTCGTGGTGCAACCAAGGAGTCGTACATGTCAGTGGCGAAAATCATTGAGGTCAATGCGTCGTCCAAAACCAGCGTCGAGGACGCCGTGCGTAGTGGTATCAAGAAGGTGGCCGAGACGGTCAAGGGCATCCAGGGTGCCTGGATCAACGAAACCAAGGTCGTCACCGATAACGACGGCAATATCACCGAATGGCGGGTCAACCTGCGGATCACCTTCCTGGTGCAATGATCACGCGTTGCGCCCAGTGCTCAGTGCTGCATGCATCTGCAACGGTTCGGCGGCGGCATCGCCGTCGAACCGCTCAACGTCGTTGTTCCGCACGGCTGGCCGGAGTACGTCAGCCCTGCGTGTCTGCCAGTGGCTGCCGCTGTGCGTCCAGGGCAATGACCCGGTCGGCAATGCCGGGCAGGGTGCGTAGCGCCTGCCGGCTGATGCGTTCGTAGAACTGCACGAAACGCTCCAGCTGCGGCCTTGTCATGCTGCTGCGGCCAGGCGATGCCTGCTGCAGCGCCTGCTCCTGCTGCCAGCGCCAATGCGGTACTACCGCGAAACTCGGCGGTTGCAGCATCCACAGCCGGTCAAAACGCCGCCAAAGGGCAGGGTAATGCTCAGCCAGCGCCTGGTTGCACCAGCGCCGCCAGCGACCGTCGGCATCGGCCTCGCGTTCCAGCGCGTTCAAGGGCACCTGCAGCGCATCGTCGGCTTCTGCCGGCGTGCCCAGGAACCAGCCCTCGAACACCAGCAGGTCCAGCGGTTGCTCGATCTTCTTCCACTGTGATTCGGGGACGCGTTCGTCGGCGAGTTTGTCGAAGCGCGGCAACGGGAAGCCTTGCCCGGCCTTGGCGGCATCCAGGGTTGCCATCGCCAGTGCCAGATCGTGGGTGCCCGGCGGCCCGCGTGTGGCGAGCAGGGGATGCACGCGATCGGCGAGCCGCTGTCGTTGGGCGCGGGTCAGGTAGGTGTCATCGATGGAAACGGCTGCGGCACACAGGCCGCGCGTGCGTGCCAGATCCACCACTTGTGCCGCCAGCGTGGATTTGCCGCTGCCTTGCACGCCGCTGATCGCCAGTACTGGCGTACCGTCGGCACTGGCCAGTGCATCATCCAATGCCTGTGCAACCAGTGCCGGCGCGAAGCGGCGTTGGGAAAAACTGTGCGGAACCGGGGACATGCCGCCACAATAGCCCAAACACGTGCCCTAAGAAGCAGGACCATGAGCAATCTTTACGCTGAAGCGCTATCTACTTTCGCCGCATTGTTTGAAGAGGCAAAGGCTGGCAAGGAGGTGGATGCCACCGCGATGACCGTTGCCACCGCCGACATCGATGGCCGGCCGTCGGCACGCACCGTGCTGCTCAAGGCCTTCGACGAACGCGGTTTCGTCTTCTACACCCACCTGGACAGCCGCAAGGGCCGCGAACTGCACGATAACCGTGCTGCGGCGCTGTTGTTCCTGTGGCGCAGCCTGCGCGAGGCCGGTATCCAGGTGCGCATTGAAGGCGATGCACAGTTGGTCTCTGCCGCGGAGTCCGATGCTTATTTCGCCAGCCGTCCGCGCATGAGCCAGATTGGCGCCTGGGCATCGGTGCAGTCACAGCCGCTGGCATCGCGCGAAGCGTTCGAGCAGCGACTGGCCAACTTCGAGGCACGTTTTGAAGGCCGCGATGTGCCGCGCCCGGACGGCTGGGGCGGGGTGCGTGTCGTGCCGCGTCGCATCGAGTTCTGGTACGGCGCTGACTTCCGCCTGCACGAGCGCTGGTGCTACGAGACCGATGCGGCAGGTGAGTGGAGCAAGCGGATGTTGTTCCCGTAAGTCACCGCTGAGCGCCGGCGACCATGCAGTTGATCCCGATCTACCGTGTCACCGTATTCGTGCCGCCCAGCGGGCTTGAGGCGCTGAAGCGGGGCATCCTGGCGGTGGATGATCTGGCCGCCGGCGGTTATGCGCACGGTATGTGGGAATCCGCGCCGGGGCAGGAACAGTTCCGCGTGCTGCAGGGCACGCGCAGCGCCATCGGCGAGACGGGCGAGCTGGTGCGGGTCGCCAGCGTGCGGCTGGAGTTCTGCATTCCACGCGATCCACAACGCATGCAGCGGATTCTGGATGCGGGCATTGCCGTCAATCATCCCTGGAACAGCCCTGCCGTATTCGTCGATACAACGGAGTTCGCCGTAGCATGATTGGCCCGCGTCGCATTGTCTGTTTGACCGAAGAGCCGACTGAAACCCTCTATGCGTTGGGTGAGCAGGACCGCATCGTCGGCATCAGTGGTTTCACCGTGCGGCCGCCCGAGGCGCGCCGCGACAAGCCCAAGGTCAGCGCCTTCACCAGCGCCAAGGTGGGCGAGATCCTCAAGCTCAAGCCCGATCTGGCGATTGGCTTCTCCGATATCCAGGCCGACATCGCCGCCGAGTTGATACGTAACGGCGTGGAAGTGTGGATCGCCAACCACCGCAGCGTGGCCGGCATCATTGACTACATCCGCCGTCTTGGTGGATTGGTGGGTGTGGCAGGGCGTGCCAATGACTATGCAGACGAACTGCAGCGTGGATTGGATGCAATCGCCGGGCAGGCGGCGAAGTTGCCGCAGCGTCCGCGCGTCTATGTCGAGGAATGGGATGAACCCATCATCACCGGTATCCAGTGGGGCGCCGAGCTGGTGGAGATTGCCGGCGGCATCGATGTGTTTCCGGAGTTGTCGCGCGAGCCGCTGGCCAAGGCGCGCATCCTCGCCAATGGTGATCCGGTGGTCGCACGCAACCCGGATATCATCATCGGCTCGTGGTGTGGCAAGAAGTTCCGCCCCGAGCGGGTGGCTGCACGACCGGGTTGGGAGGCAATCAATGCCGTGCGCGACGGCGAACTGCATGAGATCAAATCACCGCTGATCCTGCAGCCTGGTCCGGCAGCATTGACCGACGGCGTGCAGGCGATCGCGCAGATCATCAACCACTGGTCGAAGCGGGCAGGGGCCTTGTAGGAGTGGCGTAAGCCGCGAAGCTGGTGGTGCGGGAAAGGCCGCAAAAGCCTACCCCTCCCCAACCCTCCCCTTTGCTGCGCAAAAGGGAGGGGGCAAGAGCTCAGCCTCTCGGCGCCAAGCCGGTATAACGCGCACGCGGCCGTATCAAGGTGCCCAGTGCCTGCTGTTCCAGCGCATGCGCCAACCAGCCGGTAAGGCGTGCGGTGGCGAACATCACCAGCGCGTGCGCGCCAGGCAGCTCGTGGACGTAGCAGATCGCGCCGAGCATTCCATCGATATTCGGGCGCTGTCCGCTGACTTCCTCGGTGGCAGCCAGAACCGCTTCCACGTGACGCATGCGTGGCAGATCACTGCTCAGCTCACGCAACTGACGTAGTACCTCGGCGCCGCGCGGATCACCATCTGGGTAGAGCAGATGATTGAAGCCGGGCAGTTCGTCACCGCGCCGCCAGCGTTCGGCGATGAAGGCGGCGGGTGACCCACTGGCTTCGGCATCCACCAGCAGGGCATGCGCGCGTGCGGTCGCACCGCCGTGGCGCGGGCCGGACAAGGCGGCCAATCCCGCACTCACCGTGGCATGCAGGTGCGCGCCAGTGGAGGCGACCACGCGCGCTGCAAACGCGGAGACATTCAGTTCGTGGTCGGCGCATAGGACCAGTGCCGAGCGCACCAGTTCGGCGAAGTCCGCATCGCCTGGCATCCAGGCATCAGCGAGCAGGCGATGCACCGGCTGCGCATTCGGCTCGCTACCGACCAGCAGGGCCGCGTTCTGGCGCAGCAGCAGCGCAGCGACCTCGCGGCGTACAGAAGCGGCGGCATTGAGCGATTGGCGTTGTTCCAAGGCCAGTAGCGGGATGCAGGCCATTGCGCGTTCGACTGGCGGCAGGCTGGCATCGAGGGCCAGACTGGCGATGCGAGGTGGCCATGCCGGCAGGGCAGTCGTGCCGAACGGGTCCTGCTCCTCGCAATCCCACAGCAGTCGCGCGATATCTTCCAGCGTGGCGCCGGCCTGCGCGGCAGCCACGGCTGAACGTCCCCGGTAATAGGGCGCATCCGGACGGATCAGCGAGATGCGGGTCTCCAGCACCGGTAGGCCACGATCCAGGCTTTGCGCAGCGCCACGTTCGGCGCCGCGCCCGGCCTGCTTGCGCTGCGCCAGGCGTTCGACTTCCGCCCGCAGGTACACCCGGCTGCGGGCGGATGTGCCCGGGCGCGAGCTGAGTTGGCCGCGGCTGACATAGGCGTACAACGTGGCAGCGCTGATGCCGAGCAGGGCACAGGCTTCACTGGCGGGTATCAGTTCGGGATCGAGGGCGTCTGGCATGGCGTATTCAATAGGTTGATTTATTGAATCAAGATTGATCAATGCATGTGATGGTGACAGATTAAGCGTCACAGCGGAATGGCATGCTCGCCTCCGCCCAGCCACAAGCCAGGAGCCATCCCATGAGTCGTTCTTCCGCCGGCGCTGCATTCCGCGCCGCACTGGCCGCCGAATCCCCCTTGCAGGTGGTTGGCGCGATCAACGCCAACCACGCCCTGCTGGCCAAGCGCGCCGGTTACCGTGCCATCTACCTGTCCGGCGGCGGCGTTGCTGCTGGCTCGCTGGGCCTGCCTGACCTGGGCATCAACACGATGGAAGATGTACTGATCGACGTGCGCCGCATCAGCGATGTCTGCGATCTGCCGCTGATGGTCGACATCGACACCGGTTTCGGCCCCAGCGCGTTCAACATCGCCCGCACGGTGAAGTCGCTGATCAAGGCAGGTGCCGCTGCCTGCCATATCGAAGACCAGGTGGGCGCCAAACGCTGCGGCCACCGTCCGGGCAAGGAAATCGTCTCGCAGGGTGAAATGGTCGACCGGGTGAAGGCTGCAGCTGACGCCAAGACCGACCCGGATTTCTTCCTGATCGCCCGTACCGATGCCATCCAGATGGAAGGCGTGGACGCTGCCATCGAGCGCGCACTGGCCTGTGTGGAGGCCGGTGCCGACGGCATCTTCGCCGAGGCTGCCTATGATCTTGAGACCTATAAGCGCTTCGCTGACGCAGTGAAGGTGCCGTTGCTGGCCAACATCACCGAATTCGGCGCGACCCCGCTGTTCAGTCGCGATGAACTGGCCTCGGCCGGTGTGGCGATGCAGCTGTTCCCGCTGTCAGCGTTCCGCGCGGCCAACAAGGCGGCCGAGAACGTGTACGAAGCCATTCGCCGTGACGGCCACCAGCGTAATGTGGTGGACAGCATGCAGACCCGCGAGGAGCTGTACGACCGCATCGGTTACCACGAATTCGAGCGCAGCCTGGACAAGACGTTTGCTGCGAAGAAGTAATTGATTGGGCTGCAGCAGGCGGCCCTCACCCCCAGCCCCTCTCCCGCAAGCGGGAGAGGGGAGCTAAATCCCGCATCTGATCGAGGTTCACACAATGTCTGAATCCACCGCCGCACCGGCGTTCAAGCCGAAGAAGTCCGTCGCCCTGTCCGGCACCGCTGCCGGCAACACTGCCCTGTGTACCGTTGGCCGCAGCGGCAACGACCTGCACTACCGTGGCTACGACATCCTGGACCTGGCCAACACCAGCGAGTTCGAGGAAATCGCCCACCTGCTGGTGCACGGCAAGCTGCCGAACAAGGCCGAGCTGCGCGCCTACAAGGCCAAGCTGAAGGCGCTGCGTGGCATCCCGGCATCGGTGAAGGCGGCGCTGGAAGAACTGCCGCCGTCGGCGCACCCGATGGACGTGATGCGTACCGGTGTTTCCGTGCTGGGTTGCGTGTCGCCGGAGAAGGACGACCACAATCATCCTGGCGCGCGCGACATCGCCGACAAGTTGATGGCTTCGCTCGGTTCGATGCTGCTGTACTGGTACCACTGGAGCCACAACGGCAAGGTCATCGACGTGGAGACCGACGACGATTCGATCGGCGGCCACTTCCTGCACCTGCTGCACGGCGAGCAGCCGCGCGAGTCCTGGGTCAAGGCCATGCACACCAGCCTGATCCTGTACGCGGAGCATGAGTTCAATGCCTCGACCTTTGCCTGCCGCGTCATCGCCGGCACCGGTAGCGACATGTACAGCGCCATCACCGGCGGTATTGGCGCGCTGCGCGGGCCGAAGCACGGTGGTGCCAACGAAGTCGCCTTCGAAGTGCAGAAGCGCTACGAAACCCCGGACGAAGCCGAGGCCGACATCAAGGCCCGCGTCGAGCGCAAGGAAGTGGTGATCGGTTTTGGACACCCGGTCTACACCGTGTCCGATCCGCGCAACAAGGTGATCAAGGATGTCTCGCGCGAGCTTTCGGCCGAGCAGGAAAACATGAAGATGTACGACATCGCCGAGCGTCTTGAGTCGGTGATGTGGGACATCAAGAAGATGTTCCCGAACCTGGATTGGTTCAGCGCCGTCAGCTACCACATGATGGGCGTGCCGACTGCGATGTTCACTCCCCTGTTCGTGATTGCACGTACTGCCGGTTGGAGCGCGCATATCATCGAGCAGCGCATCGACGGCAAGATCATCCGCCCGAGTGCGAACTACACCGGTCCGGAAGACCAGACCTTCGTGCCGTTGGACAAGCGCGGCTGAGTCCGAAGCGCAGATGATGCGTGATGCCTAAAAGCCCCTCTCCCGCTTGCGGGAGAAGGGTTGGGGTGAGGGGAAGCTTCCAGCACGTACAGCACGCTTCAAGCCCGTAGAAAAAAGCAAAGCAAAGCTGGAACTCAAGCGAAAGCAAGAGCAAGAGCTCCCCCCATCCGCCCTCCGGGCACCTTCCCCCGCAAGCGGGAGAAGGGAAATGCCAGATTTCATGTGTTGTTGTGGGATTGCTGCAATCGCAGGCATCTGCGCAGCGACCCACCGCTGCACCAGCAAGCCCAGACCCTCACAGGCCAGCCATGAATACCGATTACCGCAAACACCTCGCAGGCAGCACGCTCGACTACTTCGATGCGCGCGCCGCAGTCGATGCCATCCAGCCCGGCGCCTACGCCACGCTGCCGTATACCTCGCGTGTGCTGGCCGAGAACCTGGTGCGCCGCTGCAATCCGGCCACGCTCACCGATTCGCTCAAGCAGCTGATCGAGCGCAAGCGTGACCTGGATTTCCCCTGGTTCCCGGCGCGCGTGGTCTGCCACGACATCCTCGGCCAGACCGCATTGGTCGACCTGGCCGGCCTGCGTGACGCCATCGCCGACAAGGGCGGGGATCCGGCCAAGGTCAATCCGGTGGTGCCGGTGCAGCTGATCGTCGACCACTCGTTGGCAGTGGAATGCGGTGGCTACGACCCGGACGCGTTCGCCAAGAACCGCGCCATCGAGGACCGCCGCAACGAAGACCGCTTCCACTTCATCGACTGGACCAAATTGGCCTTCGAGAACGTCGATGTGATTCCGCCTGGCAACGGCATCATGCACCAGATCAATCTGGAGAAGATGTCGCCGGTGATCTACCAGCAGGGCGGGGTGGCCTTCCCGGATACCTGCGTCGGCACCGACAGCCACACCCCGCATGTGGACGCGCTGGGCGTCATCGCCATTGGCGTGGGCGGTCTGGAAGCCGAGAACGTGATGCTTGGCCGCGCCTCGTGGATGCGCCTGCCCGACATCATCGGCGTCAAGCTGACCGGCAAGCCGCAGCCGAACATCACCGCCACCGACGTGGTGCTGGCGATCACCGAGTTCCTGCGCAAAGAACGTGTGGTTGGCGCCTACCTTGAGTTCTTCGGCGAGGGCGCTGCCGCGCTGACCATCGGTGACCGCGCCACCATCTCCAATATGTGCCCCGAATACGGTGCCACCGCGGCGATGTTCTACATCGACCAGCAGACCATCGACTACCTGCGCCTGACCGGCCGCGAGGAAGCGCAGATCGCGCTGGTCGAGAATTACGCCAGGACCACTGGTCTGTGGGCAGACGCACTGGAAACCGCGCAGTACGAACGCGTGCTCGAGTTCGACCTGTCCAGCGTGGTGCGCAACATGGCCGGCCCCAGCAACCCGCACAAGCGTCTGCCGGTGTCGGACCTTGCCGAGCGCGGCATCGCCGACGAAGCCAAGCTGCTCAGCGGCAAGGGCGAGGAAGCCGAGGGCCTGATGCCGGATGGCGCGGTGATCATCGCTGCCATCACCAGTTGCACCAATACCTCCAATCCGCGCAACGTGATTGCCGCCGCGCTGCTGGCGCGTAATGCCAATGCGCGTGGTTTGACCCGCAAGCCGTGGGTGAAGTCATCGCTGGCGCCGGGCTCCAAGGCCGTGCAGCTGTATCTGGAAGAAGCCGGTTTGTTGCCGGACCTGGAGCAGCTGGGCTTCGGCATCGTCGCCTTCGCCTGCACCACCTGCAACGGAATGAGTGGCGCGCTGGACCCGAATATCCAGCAGGAGATCATCGATCGTGACCTGTATGCGACCGCCGTGCTGTCGGGCAACCGCAACTTCGATGGCCGCATCCACCCGTACGCCAAGCAGGCCTTCCTGGCCTCGCCGCCGCTGGTGATCGCCTACGCCATCGCCGGTACCGTGCGCTTCGACATCGAGAAGGACGTGCTGGGTGTGGATGCCGAGGGCAAGGAAGTGCGCCTGAAGGACATCTGGCCAAGCGATGCCGAGATCGATGCGGTAGTGAAGGCAGCAGTCAAGCCGGAGCAGTTCCGTAAGGTCTACAACCCGATGTTCAACCTGCGCGTGGAGCATGGCGAGAAGGTCAGCCCGCTGTACGACTGGCGCCCGCAAAGCACCTATATCCGCCGCCCGCCGTATTGGGAGGGCGCATTGGCCGGTGAGCGCACGCTGCGCGGCATGCTGCCGCTGGCGGTGCTGCCGGACAACATCACCACCGACCATCTGTCGCCGTCCAACGCGATCCTGCTGTCCAGCGCCGCCGGCGAGTACCTGGCCAAGATGGGTTTGCCGGAAGAGGACTTCAATTCCTACGCCACCCACCGTGGCGATCACCTCACCGCACAGCGCGCAACGTTCGCCAATCCCAAGCTGTTCAACGAGATGGTGCGCAATGACGACGGCAGCGTGAAGCAGGGCTCGTTGGCACGGGTGGAGCCGGAAGGCAAGGTCATGCGCATGTGGGAAGCGATTGAAACCTACATGGAGCGCAAGCAGCCGCTGATCATCATCGCCGGTGCCGACTACGGCCAGGGCAGCTCGCGTGACTGGGCCGCCAAGGGTGTGCGTCTGGCCGGTGTGGAGGCGATCGCCGCCGAAGGCTTCGAGCGGATTCACCGCACCAACCTGATCGGCATGGGCGTGTTGCCGCTGGAGTTCAAGCCGGGCACCAACCGCAACACGCTGGGCATCGATGGCACCGAGAGTTACGACGTGATCGGTCTGCGTACCCCGCGCACCGATCTGACCCTGGTCATCACCCGTCGCAACGGCGAAGTGCTGAAGGTGCCGATGACCTGCCGCCTGGATTCGGACGAGGAAGTGGCGATCTACGAGGCCGGCGGCGTGCTGCAGCGCTTCGCGCAGGATTTCCTGGAGGGTACACAGGTAGCGTGAGCAGGACCTGGGGCTTTGCTGATTCGTGGTCTGGCGTCGTCGCCGCAGGTTGTATACCTGTCGTGGCGGCTGCCTGGCCGAGCATGCCGCGGTGTGGTGGGAATCGCGACGGATGGGCTGTGTCAGTCGTCGTTTGACAGATGCTCACAGCTTGCACTTGAATCAGGACGCCCCTTTCATGCCCGGACTCTCATGACGCTTGCGATACCACGTTGCCTGTTGCTGTCCTTGCTCGTGCTGTTGGGTACCTGCGCCTGCGCAACAGGTGGGCATGGCACGCGCAACCAGCAGGACCTCATCCAGGGCGCATTCCAGTCGCCCGACAAGATCTATCTGCTCGGGGATGCGCGCGATTACGAGATCAAGCCTGAGGGCTTTGCCGCCTATCAGGCATTGGCGCAAAGCCCGCTGAAGGATGCGGTGCTGTGTGGTGGGATGGAGGCCAATCTGTGGTTCGGGCTGGATGCGGGCGCGCCCCAGATTTTCGGCCGTTACATGCTGTTGCTTGATGCCGCGCGGATCACGCCGGCCCAAGCCGAGACGTTCCGGCTGACGTCGCTGCAGGTGGATACCCGCACGCCCATGCGCGACCAGCCCTGGGCCTATCGCGTCGCCGCTGATCCGCGCTGCGAATTGCCGACGGGGCAGCTGCAGTTGTACAGCGCGACCTTTGAAGGCAACGGGCGCGTGGTGCAGCTGCAGGATCGCGAAGCCTTGCTTGCTGCATCGGCTCTGCCGCAGCCACTGCGGCTGAAACTGCGGTTGGAAGGACGTGCGCTGGAGCAGTCCGGTCCGCTCGACTCGGTGGGCGCGGTGGTTACCGCGCCGATCTATCTGCTTGGCATCCTTTTCAGGACAAAAAGCCTGTAACTGTGGCCTGGCATGGCCTGCAGGACAGTTGACCAAATTGATCGTTGTTGAAGATTGGAGATGAGATGAGCACCACGCTGCCCCCCCAGATCAAGATCCCGGCAACCTACATGCGCGGCGGCACCTCCAAGGGTGTGTTCTTCCGCCTGGAAGACCTGCCGGCCAGCGCACAACAGCCGGGTCCGGCACGTGACCATCTATTGCAACGGGTAATCGGCTCGCCAGATCCCTATGCCAAGCACACCGATGGCATGGGCGGGGCCACCTCCAGCACCAGCAAGTGCGTGATCATCTCGCCCAGCAGCAAGCCCGACCACGATGTGGATTACCTGTACGGGCAGGTGTCGATCGACACCGACTTCGTCGACTGGTCCGGCAATTGCGGCAACCTGTCGACCGGTGCTGGCGCGTTTGCGCTGCACGCCGGCTACGTGGATCAGGCACGCGTGCCCGAGAACGGCATCTGCGCGGTGCGCATCTGGCAGGCCAACATCAACAAGACCATCATCGCCCACGTGCCCATCACCAACGGCCAGGTGCAGGAATCCGGTGATTTCGATCTCGATGGCGTTACCTTCCCGGCAGCGGAAATCGTGCTGGAGTTCATCGACCCGGCCGATGAGGGCGAAGGCGAGGGTGGTGGCGCGATGTTCCCCACCGGCAACCTGGTCGACGAGCTCGATGTGCCTGGGGTCGGCAAGCTGCAGGCGACCATGATCACCGCCGGCATCCCCACGGTTTTCATCAATGCGACGGATATCGGTTACACCGGTGCCGAGTTGCAGCCGGCCATCAATGAGGACAAGGCGGCACTGGCAAAGCTCGAAGCGATCCGCGTTGCCGGCGCCCTGCGTATGGGCTTGATCAAGACGCCTGAAGAAGCACTCAAACGCCAGCACACGCCCAAGGTTGCCTTCGTGGCGCCGCCGCAGGATTACCTGTCCAGCGGCAGCAAGCAGATCCACGCCGCCGACATCGACCTCAACGCCCGCGCCATGTCGATGGGCAAGCTGCACCACGCGATGATGGGCACCGCCTCGGTGGCCATCGCCACGGCAGCGGCAGTGCCGGGCACGCTGGTCAACCTGGCCGCCGGTGGTGGTCAGCGTGATGCGGTGCGTTTCGGCCACCCCTCCGGCACGCTGCGCGTTGGTGCCGCGGTCGCCCTGGTCGATGGCCAATGGACCGTCACCAAGGCGGTGATGAGCCGCAGTGCACGCATCCTGATGGAAGGTTGGGTGCGCGTGCCGGGTGGGGCCTTCTAAGCCCTAGCCGTGTCCTTGGCAGCACGGACTGCAGCAGAAAAGGGCCGCTGGGATCAGCGGCCCTTTTCTTTCTTCCAGTGTCGAAGACTCACACGGATCAGGTGTAGCGCGGCGGACGACCTTCCAGACAAATCGTCTGCAAAAGGCGCATCGCTACACAAGCCCTTACAACCGGCTGGTTATACTCGGGCGATCTGCGGGAGGACGCCATGGGTAACAGGATGTTGAAGCGTATGCGTTGGGCTGCGGCCGCCTTGGTGGCGCTGGCCCTGGTTGCAGGATGCAGCAGGAACGAAACCGGGCAGCTGCCCGGGGCCAGTGGTGAGGCGATCCAGACCAAGCAGGAAGAGGTCAAGGGCTTCGCCATGCTGCGCGCCTACCCGGACCAGAAGAGTGGTGACGGCCTTGCGCTGGCGGTGGAGTTCTCGCGCCCGCTGGTCGGCACCCAGGATTTCGACAAGCTGCTGCGCTTCGAGGAGAAGGTCGGAAACGAGGACAGCAGCTGGTCACTGTCCGATGACGGCAAGACCCTGCGCTATCCCTATGTGGAGGCGGCCAAGGAATACACGCTGATCATCTCGGCAGACCTGCTGGCCGCCGACGGCAACCGGCTGGGCACGGAAGTGAAGCAGAAGGTCTTCACTGGCGAGCTGGATCCGGCGGTGGGCTTCGCCTCGCAGGGCAGCGTGCTGCCGTCCAAGGAAAGCCGCGGTCTGCCGGTGGTCTCGGTGAACGTGCCCGAGGTGGACGTGGAGTTCCTGCGCGTGCGCGAAAAGGATCTGCCCGCCTTCTTCAGCCAGTACCAGCGCGGCGGTCGCCGCGGCAGTTGGGAGCTGGACAGCGAGTACAGTGACAAGACCCCGCTCAGCCAGCTGGCCGAGCCGGTTTACGTCAACCGCTTCGTGCTTGGTGGCAAGCAGAACGAGCGGGTGCTGACCTATCTGCCAATCCAGGACGTGAAGGAGCTGCAGCAGCCCGGCCTGTACTTCGCGGTGATGAAGCGCACCGGCAGTTTCGACAACGAGTTCGATACCTCGTTCTTCACCGTCAGCGACATCGGCCTGCATACGCGTGCCTACAAGGACAAGCTGTTCGTCCATACCGCCTCGCTGGCCGATGGCGCAGCGGCCAAGAAGGTCGACCTGAAGGTCATCGACGGCAAGGGCGAGGTCATCCTCCGTGGCCAGACTGACGGCAACGGCAATGCGCTGCTCAACTACACGCTGGATGCCGCCCATGTGCTGGTCGCCAGCAGCGGCAGCGATACCACCATGCTGCCGTTCAACCAGCCAGCGCTGGACCTGAGCGAGTTTGCGGTGGCCGGGCGCCAGAACGCCAATTTCGACGTATTTGCCTGGTCAGGACGTGACCTGTACCGCCCGGGCGAGACCGTGCGCATATCCGCGCTGCTGCGCGACAACGACGGCAAGACCCTGGCCGGGCCGGCCACCGGCGGCCAGCCGGTGTTCCTGCGGCTCAAGCAGCCGGACGGCAAGACCTTCCGCGAGACCCGTCTGCAGCCGGGCGAGCAGGGCTACTTCGCGTTCGAGCAGACCATCCCGGCGGAAGCACCCACCGGGCGCTGGACCGTCGAGTTCCGTACCGATCCAGCCAGCAAGGAAGCGGTGCAGGGCATGACCCTGCGCATCGAGGAATTCCTGCCTGAGCGCATGAAGCTTGACCTGGACAGCGCGCAGAAGACGCTGAAGCCGGGTGAGGCGCTGAAGCTGCAGGCCGATGCAGCCTATCTGTATGGCGCGCCGGCAGACGGCAACCGCTTCACCGCGCGTCTGGCTGTGGCGGTCGAACAGCATCCGGTCGAGTCGATGCCGGGCTGGTTCTTCGGTGACCCGACCGTGCAGCTGCCGCGCGAAGCCAATGATGTGATCGACACCACCCTGCCCAAGGACGGCAAGCTGCGCGAAGACGTTGCGTTGCCGGCCGAGGCGGGCAAGGCCACCACCGTGGCAGCGCTGCTGTCCGGCAGTGTCTACGAAACTGGCGGTCGTACCGTTACCCGCACCTTGAAGCGGGTGATGTGGCCGGCCCCGGCGCTGGTCGCCGTGCGTCCCTTGTTCAACGACGCCGATGGCGCCGACGCCAACGCCAATGCCCGCTTCGAACTGATGCGGGTGGATGCCGACGGCAAGCCGCAGCCGGCCAAGGGCCTGAAGATCACCTTGGTGCGCGAGCTGCGCGACTACCACTGGACCTATACCGACAACCGTTGGGACTACGACTTCACCCGCCGCTTCGAGAACAAGGAAACCCGCACCGTCGATGCCGGTGCCACCTCGACCCGGTTTGATTTCCCGGTGGAGTGGGGCGAGTACCGGGTGGACGTGTTCGATCCGGCCACCGGCCTGACCATGCGCTATCCGTTCCGCGCCGGTTGGAGCTGGGACGATCAGAACCGTGGGTTGGATGCACGGCCTGACAAGGTCAAGCTGTCGCTGGACAAGACCGCTTATCGCGCAGGCGACACCGTCAAGGTCACGCTGACTCCGCCGCATGCCGGCCGTGGCGTGCTGATGGTCGAAAGCGATCGCATGCTGTACGTGCAGGACATCGATGCCAAGCCGGGCAGTACCTTTGAAATCCCGGTGACCAAGGACTGGGAGCGGCACGATGTCTACATCACCGCGCTGGTGTTCCGTGGCGGCAGTGCGCCCAGCAAGATCACCCCGGCGCGTGCCGTCGGCGTGGCGCATGTGCCGATGGATCGCCGCGACCGGCGGGTCGCGGTCGGCCTGATCGCGCCCAAGCAGATGCGCCCGGAACAGCCGATGACGGTCACCGTCAGCGCGCCTGAGCTGGCCGGCAAGCCGGCGCACGTCACTGTCTCGGCGGTCGACGTGGGCATCCTCAACATCACCCGTTTCCCGGTACCGGATGCGCCTGGGCACTTCTTCGCGCAGCGTCGGTTGGGCGTGGATGCCTATGACATCTATGGCCGCGTGATCGAGAGTTTCGAGGGTGACAGCGGCAAGCTGAAGTTCGGCGGCGACATGGCCTTGGCGGCCTTGCCGCAGGCCAAGCGGCCGACCGCGCGGGTGCAGACCGTGGACCTGTTCTCAGGTCCGGTTGCGCTGGATGCCAAGGGCAATGCGCGGGTGCAGCTGCAGGTGCCGGATTTCAACGGCACGCTGCGCGTGTCGACGATGGTCTATTCGGCCGACCGCTACGGCAACCGCGATGTGGAAACGCTGGTGCGTGCGCCGATCCTGGCCGAAGCCAGCATGCCGCGGGTGATGGCACCGGGCGACCGCAGCACGGTCACCCTCGACGTGCAGAACTTCACCGGCAAGGCCGGCGAGTTCAACGTGCGTGTGGACGGTGAAGGCCCGCTCGGCATCGGCGAATCGACCCGCACGGTGCAACTGGCGGCGGACGCCAAGAGCACGCTGAGCTTCCCGCTGAGCGCGCAGGAAGGCTATAGCGTGGCCAAGGTGCGGGTGCGCGTTGATGGCAATGGTTTCAAGGTGGACCGCCGCTACGACCTGCCGGTGCGTGCGGCGTGGCCATCGGTACTGCGCTCGCAGACCCGCACGCTGGATCCGCTGGCGCCGATCACTCTGGACAGCAGCTTTGCCAATGGGCTGATGGGCGGCTCGGTCAATGCGCGCATGCTGGTCAGCGCCTTGCCGCCGATTCCGTTCGCATCGGCCCTGCAGGGCGCCTTGAACTATCCCTACGGCTGCGCCGAGCAGACCACCAGCAAGGGCTATGCGGCGCTGATGCTGGATGAGGCCACCTCGGCAATGCTGGGTGCCGATGGTCTGGACGCCAAAGTGCGCCGCGAGCGCATGGAAGGCGCGTTCGGGCGCTTGGCCTCGATGCAGGTGTCCAATGGCAATTTCTCGATGTGGGGCGATGACGACTACATCAACCCGGCGCTGACGCCGTACGTCGCCGAGTTCCTGCTGGACGCCAAGGACGCCGGCTTCGCGGTGCCGGAAAACGTGCTGCAGAAAGCGTTGAACCGTATCAGCGAGGACCTGCTCAGCGGCGGCAACCAGTTCTACGGAAGTGATAGCCGCGATGGCCTGAAGTTCGCCAACCAGGCCTATTCCGGCTATGTGTTGGCACGGGTAAACCGCGCGCCGCTGGGCACGCTGCGCACGCTGTGGGACAACGAGCGCAGCAAGGCGGTGACCGGCCTGTCGCTGGTGCATCTGGGCGCGGCCTTGGCGATCCAGGGTGACAGCAAGCGTGGCCAGGCAGCGATTGCCGCAGGCTTCGCCAAGTCCACCGCGAGCCGTCCGGAGTACTTTGGCGACTACGGCACCCGCCTGCGCGATGAGGCCTTGATGATCGCGTTGTTGCACGAGCGTGGCCTGTCCAAGCCGGAGTACGACGCGCGCGTGATTGATCTCGGTCGTACATTGGATGTGCGCCGTGGCAGTGGTTTGATGTGGCTGAGCACGCAGGAGCAGGTGGCGCTGGCGCGTCTGGGCAAGGCCTTGATGGCCAACCAGAAGAAGCTGGTATCCGGTGAGCTGGCAGTCGGCGACAAGGTTGAGGACATCAGTGCACGCAAGGCCTTTGGCCGTGTCTTCGACATGGCGCAGCTGGCGCAGGGCGTGCGGTTCTCGCCGCAGGGCGAGGCACCGATGTTCGCCAGCCTCGACGTTGCCGGCATTCCGCGCCAGCCGCCGGCACCGGACAACAGCGTGATCGGCATCGAGCGTTCCTGGTTCGGCACCGACGGCAAGCCGTGGACGCCGCGTCCGTTGAAGGAAGGCGAGGCACTGATCGTGCGCCTCAGCGTCACCTCCAACTCGAACATGCCCGATGCATTGCTCACCGACCTGCTGCCGGCTGGCCTGGAAATCGAGAACTTCAATCTCGGCGATGCCAAGCAGTGGGCCGACGTGGTGGTGGGTGAGGTCAAGGTGAGTGACCGCTCCAGCGCCGCCGACGTCAAGCACGAGGAGTTCCGCGACGACCGCTATGTGGCCGCATTGAAGCTGTCGCGCGGCAGCACCGCGCACGTGTTCTATCTGGTGCGTGCGGTCACCCCGGGTACCTACATGGTGCCGCCGCCGTTGGCCGAGGACATGTACCGTCCCGACATGCGTGGCGTTGGCCGCTCCAACCCCAGCACCATCACGGTGGTGCAGCCTTAGTCGCGGCGTCAGGCAGCGGCTCCCGCTCCCTCCCTTTGCCGAAGGCAAGGGGAGGGCTGGGGAGGGGTAAGCTCTTCCGCGGCCAAGCCGTTCGGCCCCAGCTCCACAGGCAATGTCTGAAGAATCATCCCCATTGAAAACGCACGCGTCCCGGCTGAAACACGTTGGCCCCCGCGTGCGCGCCGTCCTTAAGTTCCGCAACCTGCGCTGGGCAGTTGCCGCCCTGCTGACGCTGCTGCTTGTGCTGGACCTTGCATTCCCTCCACCCCTGCCGAAGTCGCGCGATACCAGTACGCTGGTGGTGGCGCGTGACGGCACGCCGCTGCGAGCCTTCGCCGATGCCGAAGGCGTGTGGCGATACCCGGCCGACGCAAAGACCATCTCGCCGCTGTATCTGCAGGCTTTGTTGACCTACGAGGACCGCTGGTTCTGGCGCCACCCGGGCATCAACCCGTGGGCGCTGGCGCGCGCGGGCAAGCAGATGCTGCTGGAGCGACGCATCGTCTCCGGCGGCTCGACCCTGACCATGCAGGTCGCGCGCATCCTCGACCCGCATACACGCACGCCCTGGGGCAAAGTGAAACAGTTGCTGCGCGCGCTGCAACTGGAAGTACACCTGAGCAAGGCGCAGATCCTCGACCTGTACCTGGAACGCGCGCCCTATGGTGGCACCATCGAAGGCGTGGAAGCGGCCAGCTGGGCCTATCTGGGCAAGTCGGCCACGCATCTGTCGCAGGCTGAGGCCGCGTTGCTGGCAGTATTGCCGCAATCCCCGAGCCGGCTGCGCCCTGATCGCCATCCCGAGGCCGCGCAGCGTGCCCGCGACAAGGTGCTGGCACGCATGGCCGAGCTCAAGGTGTGGTCGGCCGATGATGTAGCCGACGCACGCATCGAGCCGGTGGTCGCGCGCTCACTGCAACAGCCTCTGCATGCCGCCTTGCTGGCACAGCGCATGCGCAGCACCTATCCGCGTGTGCCGCAGATCGAAACGAGCATCGACAGCGGTCTGCAACGTACGCTGGAAGAGCGTGTTTCCTCGTACTTCTCACAACTGCCGGAGCGCACCTCGGCCGCGCTGTTGGTGATGGACAACAACACGTTGGAGGCACGCGCCTATGTCGGCTCGGTCACCTTCGCCGACAAGTCCCGACTCGGCCATGTGGACATGGTGCAGGCATGGCGCTCGCCGGGTTCAACGCTCAAACCGTTCCTGTATGGCATGGCCCTGGACGACGGGCTGATTCATTCGGAAAGCCTGATCGTCGATGCGCCGCAGAGCTTTGGCGGCTACCGTCCCGGTAACTTCGATGCTGCATTCAATGGGCCGGTCGGTGCTGCTACTGCCTTGCGCTTGTCCTTGAACGTGCCGTCGGTGGATCTGCTGGACCGGGTTGGCCCTTCGCGGTTTGCTGCACGGTTGGGCAATGCCGGCATCAACCTGCGTTTTCCGCATGGCACCCAGCCGAGCCTTGCCCTGATCCTTGGTGGCACCGGTGCACGGCTGGAGGATCTGGTCGGTGCATTCTCGGCCTTGAACCGCGAAGGTATCGCCGGTCGCGTGCGCTACACGCCGAAAGACCCACGCATCGAGCGGCGGCTGGTTTCACCGGGCGCGGCGTGGATCGTGCGTGATGTGCTCGAATCCAATCCGCGTCCCGGTTACGGAGTAGGCACGTTCGATACCGGCAACCGACCGCGCGTTGCATGGAAGACTGGCACCAGCTACGGCTACCGAGATGCCTGGGCGATCGGCAGCACTCGCTCCTACACGGTCGGCGTCTGGGTTGGTCGTCCGGATGGCACGCCGTTGCCTGGCCAGTACGGCGCGGTGACGGCCTTGCCGCTGATGTTCGAGGTTATCGACAGCCTGCCGCGCCAGGCCGCTGACAACGCAGTGCGGGCACGGCCAGACAGCGTCAGCGAGGTCGAGATCTGTTGGCCGTTGGGCATCGCCGCCGAGCAGACGCCAGCAGCGATGTGCCAGCGCCGGTTTCCTGCCTGGGCGTTGGACGGCGTGGTGCCACCAAGCTTCCCGGAGCGCGAGGCGCGGTTATGGCAATCCGGGCGCATGCGTTTCCAGGTGGATGCGAAGACCGGCCAGCGGCTATCGCCCGGTTGCGAAGGCCATCCGCAGATCGAGGATCGCGAGATCGCGCGCTGGCCAGCGATGGCCTCGCCATGGCTGACCGCGGCGCAACGGCAGGCGCAAAGCCTGCCGCCTCTGGCAGCGGACTGTGCCGATGACGGTCGGCAATCGGATGGGGTGCTGCATATCGAAGGCTTGAATGATCTGGCCACGCTGGCGCGACCGCCCGGCGCACAGCATGGCCCGCGCCTGCAGCTGCGCACCCTGGGTAGCGAATCCACGATTGAATGGCTGCTCGACGGCCGCTGGATAGCGCAGACCCAGGGCACCCGCAGCTTCACCCGCGACTTCGATGATGCCGGCGAGCACACCCTGACCGCTCTGGCAGCCGACGGCAGCTGGACCCGCGTACGCTTCCGCGTAGCGAACTAAGGGGCGCATGTAGTGCCGAGCCATGCTCGGCAGAAGCTTTCCCGATGATGCTTGTAGGAGCGGCGTCAGCCGCGCAGCTGATAGTGGATAAGATTTCAGGGCAGCGCCGGGGTTTGGAAATGTAGGCGTTGCCGGCGGCGCCCCCCCCCCCAAAAACACACAAAAAGGGG
>NZ_JBRREF010000052.1:0-34157 GCF_056760135.1 Stenotrophomonas sp. STEN023
GGCCCCCCCCCCCCCCCCGCTCCCCCCCCCGCCCCCCGCCCCCCCCCCCCCCCCCCCCCCCCCCCCCCCCCCCCCCCCCCCCCCCCCCCCCCCCCCCCCCCCCACTACAGGTGCATTGCTTGGAAAGCCCCATGCCGAGCATGGCTCGGCACTACCGTTGGCCCCTCTGCCTGTGGCGAAGGGGCTTGGGCGATCAATCTTCGAAATCGGTCTCTGCAGCCGGGGCCGGCTCTGCCACCGGGCGCGGGCTGCGCTTGGCCGTCTTGCTCACCACTTCGACGTAGAACTGGGTGTTGCCAG
This sequence comes from Stenotrophomonas sp. STEN023, assembly GCF_056760135.1. NCBI lineage: Bacteria > Pseudomonadati > Pseudomonadota > Gammaproteobacteria > Lysobacterales > Lysobacteraceae > Stenotrophomonas > Stenotrophomonas sp. STEN023. Next base: position 301 of record NZ_JBRREF010000052.1, read on the forward strand.
CGGCCACCAGTGCGTCGATTGCGCGGAACAGTTCGTCATACCCCACCGGCTTGGCCGAGGCTTCGTCCACGCCCAGCTTGCTGTCGAAACCCCAGGAATCGGCGCCAGCCGGCAGTGCCTTGCCGCGCTCACGCTTGGTGTACTTGCGGATGTCGTGCTTGCTGGCTTCCAGCAGGCGGTCGGGGTGCTTGCCTTCGATGGCGAGGCTATAGGTCTTCTTCACGGGAATCTCGTTGCTGCGCCAGCCCGGTTGGGCCGACAGGGAATGGCACCATTATCGGTGCAAACGGCTGGACCGTGGTTCAACCGCGTTCGGCGACCAGCAGCCAGTTGTTGAATGGGGTGTTGCCGTACAGCGGGGTGAGGCTGACGGTCAGGCCGCATTGTTGCAGCAAACAGCGCAGAGATTCGGCATCCGGGTAGTGGCGGGGCCTGGATTGCATCCAGCCGATCAGGTTGGCGGCGCGGTCGCCGATGCGCGATATGCGGCCACGGCGGGTGTGATCGGCCAAGGCCATGCGCATCACCAGCCGGCCGTCATTCCCCAGCATGGCCGCCACGCTGCGGAGCAGGGCCTGTTGGGCCTCGTCGGGCAGGTATTGCAGGACATCCAGAATGGCGACGCTGCCACGGTGGGCGGGCAGGGTGGTGGCCAGGTCCATGACCTCGAACGTGCTGGCATCCAGACCGGCGCGCGCCGCAACCGTGGTCGCGCGCTGGATCTTGGCGGCGTCGTTGTCAACGCCCCGGTATGGCAGCTGCTGGCCATCGTGGCGCAATGCATGGGCAAGCAGGCCCAGCCCGCAGCCCATGTCCAGCAGTGGCGCGATGCTGCCGCGCAGGGCCTGGAGTACACCGGGATAAAGCGGATCGCTGCGCAGTTTGCCCAGCGTGTAGTAGTAGTCCCAGCGGTTACCCCAGGGACGCGTTGGTGCAAAGGCGCCGGCAATGGCCTTGGCGGCATCGGCCGGGAAGGCGTCATGGCCAGCCTGCCCGGTCACGTGGAGGGCGGCGCCTGCAGGAGTTCGGCGGCGACCGGCAAGGCCGCCTGCATCCAACGCTGGTACATGGCGGCCGAAGGATGCAGGCCGTCATCGGCCAGCATTTCCACCGTTTCACCAGCGTCGCGGCTGGTCGCGGTGATGTCGACGAAGGCAACGCCGTAATCCCCGCAGCAGGCATGCGCGGCGGCGTTGAAATCGTCGATTTCGCGGGCGACCTGGGCCGCATCGCGGCCGTTCTGCTGGGCGAACGGGGTGAAGCCCCAGTCCGGGGTGGACAGCACCAACACCCGCCGTGGGTCTTCGCCGGCCAGGGCGATCGCGCGCTGCAGCAGTTGTTCGAACTGCTGCCGGTACTCGGCCAGCGGCCGTCCGCGGTATTGGTTGTTGACCCCGATCAGCAGGCTCACCAGCGCGTAAGGCCCTTGCGGGGCCTCGGCGTCGATGGCGACAGCCAGTTCGTCGGTGGTCCAGCCGGTGGTGGCGATGACCTGCGGGTCGTCCAGCTCGATGCCCTGTGCACGCAGCGCGGCGGCCAACTGGAATGGCCAGGTGCCGGCCTGCGGCACGCCTTCACCGATGGTGTAGGAGTCGCCCAGCGCCAGATAGCGCGTGGAAGTGGCTGTGGTTTCCGTCATCAAGGCCGATCAGCCGACCGCACTGCGCGGCTTGAGCTGCACGACCTTGGTGACTGCTTCGGCGCGGCGGCTGAGCAGCTTGTCGATGCGGCCGAAGACCTCGCGCATCACGCTGGCCTCGGGCAGCAGGGTCACCCGGAAGTGGTTGCGGTAGGGCACGTTGAAGCTGGAGCCCGGTACCACCAGCACGCCTTCTTCTTCCATCAGCTGCAGGGCGAAGTCGTGGTCATCAAATCCTTGTGCGGCCGGGCCGACGACTGCCGGGAAGGCGTACAGCGCGCCCGACGGTACCACCAGCGACAGATGCTCGCTGGCCTCACAGGCCTCGATCACCGCGCGGCGGGTTTCGTACAGACGGCCACCGGGGCTGCACAGTTCAGAGATCGTGTCCGGGCCGTTGACCGCGGCTTCGATGGCGTACTGGCCGGGCACGTTGGCACACAGGCGCAGCGCGCTGAGCAGGTCGAGCGCGGCGCGGAACTCACCCAGCTGCTCGCCGGCACCGGACAGCAGCATCCAGCCCACGCGCCAACCACAGGCGCGATGCACCTTGCTCAGGCCGCTGAAAGTCAGGCAGGGATGATCGCCTGCCAGCGGTGCGACCGGCTGGAACTGGGTGCCGTCGTACAGGATCTGGTCGTAGATTTCGTCCACCAGCAACAACAGGTTGTGCTTGCGGGCAATGGCGACGATTTTTTCCAGCAGTTCGCGCGGGTAGCTGGCGCCGACTGGGTTGTTCGGGTTGATCAGCACGATGGCGCGGGTGCGCGAGGACACCAGTGCTTCCATCTCCACCGGATCAGGCAGGAAGCCGTTTTCCGGACGGCAGCGGTAATACACCGGGCGGCCATCGTTGAGGATGGTGGCAGCCGACCACAGCGGGTAATCCGGCGAGGGCACCAGCACTTCGTCGCCCGGGTTGAGCAGGGCGCGCAGCGACAGGTCGATCAGCTCGGACACGCCATTGCCCAGGAATACGCGGTCAGCCACGGCATCAGGCGCACCACGGCGCGCATAGGCGGCGGCGATGGCTTCACGTGCGACCGGCAGACCCTGCTGATGGGTGTAGGGATCCGTACGGCCCATGTCATCGGCGATGGCGTGCTGCAGGTGTGCAGGCGCACGGAACCCGAACGCACCGGGATTGCCGATATTGAGCTTGATCAGCTTGCGGCCCTGGGCCTCCAGCTCCCGCGCTCGTCGGGCCAGTTCACCACGGATTTCGTAGCGGACTTCGGACAGGCGTTCACGGGTAGCTAGCGGTTTGACAGGGCTTGACATTTTCTCAGGGCCATCAAGGGCATGGACATCGCATGGTAGCCGAATTGTTGCGCTGCGGGGCGGGGTGTTGGGGCTGGGAATGGGGAATCGGGAATCGGGATTGGTTGCAGGCAAAAGCAACTGCCGGAGCAAGAGCAAAGGCACCCCTCCCCAGCCCTCCCCTGCGCTGCGCGCAAGGGAGGGGGCAAGGCTTGGCTCCAGCTCCAGCCCCAGCCCCAGCCCCAGGCGCAACTGAACCGCCATTCCCGGCTGCAAGCCCCGCCCCGGTAGAATCCCCCAATGACTGATTCCATCGACTTCGATTCGCTGCGCCATATCGGCTGGCCCTGGCCTGGTGCTCCCGAGGACCCGCAATGGCAGGAAGCCTTTGCCGCCCACCCGCAGGCCCGTCCGGGGCGGGTGATCGAGCAGCACCGTTCCGGCTACGTGGTCGCCGATGCGCCCGATAACAGCCTCAAGACCGAGTCGCCGCCGGAATGGCAGCGCCCGCGTTTCCCCAGCCATGAGCGTGCGGCGGTTGGTGATTGGGTGCTGCTGGATGGCAAACGCATCGTCGCGCTGCTGCCACGGCATACCTCGATCAAACGCGGTGCCGCCGGTGAGCATTATCACCAGCAGGTGATCGCGGCCAATATCGATACGGTGTTCATCGTCTGTGGCCTGGATGCCGACTTCAATCCGCGCCGCATCGAGCGTTATCTGTTGCTGGTTGGTGGCGGTGGCGCCTCACCGGTGGTGGTACTGACCAAGGCCGACCAGACCGAATACAGCGAAGACGCGTTGGCGGTGCTGGAAGATCTGGCCGCCCAGCAGATTCCGCTGCTGGCGATCAATGGCAAGGACCCGGAAAGCGTCTCCGCCCTGCTGCCGTGGCTGGGCCCGGGCAATACGGTGGTGCTGGTGGGTTCCTCCGGTGCCGGCAAATCCACCTTGACCAATACGCTGTTGGGCGAGGACCGGATGAAGACCAATGAAGTGCGCAGCAATGATTCGCGCGGCCGCCACACCACCACCCATCGCGCGCTGATGCCGTTGCCCTACGGCGCCTGCCTGATCGATACGCCCGGCATGCGCGAGCTCAAGCCGACTGGCGAGGAGACCCTGGCCGAAGGCGGCTTCGCCGATATCGAAGAGCTGACCACACAGTGCAAGTTCCGTAACTGCTCGCATCAGAGCGAGCCGGGATGTGCGGTGCAGGAAGCCATCGAACGTGGCGACATTGATGAAACCCGACTGGAGAGCTATCTCAAGCTGCGCGAGGAAGTGGCGCTGGCCGCGGCCAAGCTGGCGCAGCGACAGGCCGAGCAGGCGACCGAGCGCAAGCATTCCGGGCGTGGTGCGCAATGGCGGCCGATAAACAAGGGCAAGCGGCGCTGAAGCCTGTGTTTGTCTGCTTTTGCTCCCTCCCTTTCGCGTAGCGAAGGGGGTGAAGAAGGCCGCTTGCGCGCCACTGGCGCGCGGCCTGATGAACGACCGAAGGCTATGCCTTCGGGCCGGACGAGTTGGCGAGGGGTAAGCTCTTCGCAGCATTGATGCGGTCGTGGCTTCGCGGCTTACGCCGCTCCCACAGACGAGTGCTGGAACTGCGTTTTATTTGAATGGAGCAGGCATGGACACGGTTGATATCCACGACGATCCAGCCATCAGCCATCACGCCGCGCTCGATGCGCGCATGGTGGCGGCAGTGCGCGGCGTACGCCTGCTCGGTTTGACCAGTTGGCCGGCCAATACCCAGGCACCTTTCCTCGACAGCGTGGCGCGCGGCAAGCCGGTGCTGCCGCAGGTGGACTACCCGAAGCAGGATTTCAGCGACACGCGGCGTGAACTGGCCGCGATCATGGCCGCCGCCGATACCTCGCACCCGCTGGGCGTGTACGTGCATGACTCGGCGCAGAGCTGGGATCTGGCTGCCGGCCTGCTGGAAGCGCTGGGAACGCGCGCGGTAGGCGAGTATTCGGCGCAGCTGTTCGGTGTGCCCGAGCAGCCGATGCCCGGCAATGGCCCGACCACCCGTGATGCGGCGCGACACTTCATCCAGATCGCCGAGGAACTCGATCGTGAACTGCTGGCGCCGGAAGAACAGGTGCCGGTATCAGCGACGGCGCTGCAGTTGATGCTGCAGAGTGACCTGGATGATTTCTTCGACCAGCGCCTGATCACCGTCGAACTGGACCGGGAATTGATCGCCAAGGCAGCGGCTGGCGCAACCCGCATCCGTCTGCGTACCAGTGCCAGCTTCAGCGCCTACGATCGTGCCCAGCTCTACCACCATGAGGCGCTGGTGCATTCCCTGACCGCGCTGAACGGCCGCGAGCAGGTGCTGCTGCCCAGCCTCGCGCTGTCCTCGCCGCGCATCACCGCTACCCAGGAAGGCCTGGCGACCTTTGCCGAGCAGATCACCGGAAGCATCGACATCCAGCGGCTCAAGCGCATCAGCCTGCGTATCGAAGCGATTGCGATGGCACGCGACGGCGCCGATTTTATCGAGGTCTTCAACTACTTCCGCGCATCCGGACAGACCGCCGAGGAAAGCTTTTCCTCCGCACAACGCGTATTCCGCGGTGTGCCGACCAGTGGCGGCACGGCCTTCACCAAGGACACGGTCTACCTGCGCGGGCTGGTCTCGGTGCACACCTTCTTCCGGCAGATGCTGCGCGACGAAAAACTGCAGACCTGCCGCTGGTTGTTTGCCGGCAAGATGACGCTGGGCGACGCGGTGGCATTGACGCCGCTGTTCGAGGCTGGGGTATTGGCAGCGCCACGCTGGTTGCCGCAGTGGATCAACCGCGCCAACGGCCTTGCCGGCGCATTGGCGTTCTCGCTGTTCGCCAACCGCATCCGCATGGACCAGATCAGCGAAACCTGAGTGGGTTCAGTCAGGGCGTGTCCAGCAGCTGCTGCACGGCCCGCTCGCCGCTACCCATCGCAAGCGTCCAGCCGAGCATGCCGTGGCCGATATTGCAGGCCAGGCCGTCGCCGAGGTTCTTGATGATCGGTGAGGTCCACGGCGTGACCGGGCGCAGGCCGGCCCAACTGCTTTCGATGTGATCGTAGTCGGCGGCCTCGGGCAGCGAGGCGCGTGCCTGCGCGATCAGCGTGGCCAGTCGCATGGGCTCGGGCGCGGGATTCCAGTCGTTGAGGTCGGCCAGGCCGGCAACGCGGATACGCTCGCCCAGACGGCAGAACACCAGTTTGCGTTTGGTGTCGGTGATGCTGACCCTGGGTGCATTGGCGCCCAATGGTGCGGTGAAGGAGTAACCCTTGATCGCCATTACCGGCATGCGCAGGCGCAAGGGTTTGAGCAGGGCAGGGCTGTCGATGCCAGCGCAGACCAGTACGCGCGCTGCCTGCAGCCTGCGGCCGTCACGGGCCTGCAGTTGCCATTGCCCATCCGCACGACGCAGCGACTGCGTATCGAAGCCGAACAGCGCCTGCACGCCGTATTGCTGCTGCAACACCTGCAGCAAGCCTTGGCTGAAGCGGTAGGGATCGCCGGCTTCTTCCTCGGGCGAGTAGACACCGCCGGCCAGCCATGGCGCACCGCTCAGTGCAGGTTCGATGGCGGTTGCTTCGGACGCGCTGACCAGCCGTTGCTGCACGCCGTAGCCGCGCTTGAGCTCGATCATCGATGCCGCTCCCTGTACGCCCTCGGTGGACGGATACAGGTGCAGCTTGCCGGAGACCTCGTGGTTGAACTCGATAGGGTGCAGCTGTAGCAAGGCCTGCATGGCCGCACGCGATTCCAGTGCCAGTTCCAGCGTGGCCAGGGTATTGCGTTGCAGGCCGGCGGTGTTGGCCTGGCGCAGGAAGGCCAGGCCCCAGCGCAGGAAATCCGGATCAGCTGACCAACGTGTGCGGAAGGGCCCGTTGCGGCCGAATGCCATTTCCGGCAGCTGCGCCCAGGTTGCCGGGCCGGCCATCGCATCGGTGTAGGCGTAGCTGAGCTGTGCGCCGTTGGCGAACGAGGTGCCGAGCGCGGGGCCGTCATTGCGATCCAGCAGCAGCACCGAACAACCGCGTTTTGCCGCGGCGTACGCAGTGGCCAGGCCCACCACGCCAGCGCCGATGACGACGAGGTCGTGGCTGGAAGAAAGGTGGGGTGTGGCGTTGGATGTCATCAGCGGAACGGTGCTACTGGGCAGGTGAGGGCCCATTGTCGCGCCAACCCGCGCACAAGGCACGGGTATGGCGCACGGAACCAACGGCTTAGTGCGGCCAGAAGTTCAGGAAGCCGGTGATGATCAGCGCATTGATGAAGTCGATGAAAAACGCGCCGACCAACGGTGCCACCAGGAAGGCGCGCGGCGCCGGCCCGTAGCGCTGTGCCAAGCGCCGCATCACCGCCATGGCGTTGGCGGTGGTGCCGAGCATGAAGCCGATGAAGCCGCCACCCATCACCGCAGCGTCATAGTCACGACCCATCAACCAGTAGATAGGCACCGCGAACAGCGCGACCACCGACACCTGGATGATCAGGTTGACCAGCAGCGGCAGGCCCATGCCAGCCAATTCCCAAAGCTTCAGGTCCATCAGCGCGATGGCCAGGAACAGGGCGAGCGAGATGTTGCCGATCAGATCGGTGGTCGGCACCGACAGTTTGATCCAGCCGGTGTAGTCGTCGATGTTGCGGATTACCGCGCCGACCAACATCGCGCCGATATAGGTCGGCAGGGTCAGGCCGATGCCTTCAAAACCCTTGCCCACCCACACGCCCAGCCACATCGCCATCAGCAGCACGACAATGCTCTTCAGTGCATCGAACTCGCGCGCGGATTCGCTGGGGTAGCGCACCGTGATTGCTTCGTCTTCGCCAAGTTGCGCACCGGTAGCCTTCTGGCTGGGGTGACTGACCTTGAAGCGCTGCATCAGCACGGTGATCACCGGGCCACCGACCAGGCCGCCGCAGATGATGCCGGCCATTGCTGCCGTCACCGCCAGGCTCTCCGCGCCGACCAGACCGGCCTGCTCGAAATGCCCGGCAAAGGCCAGGCCGGTGGCCGGGCCGCCGGTCAGCGTGGCCGAACCGGCCAGCACGCCGAACATCGGATTCAGGCCGAACATCTTGGCGACACTGATGCCGATCAGGTTCTGCAGCACCGCGAAGATGCTGCCGATCAGCAGGAACAACATCACCTGCTTGCCGCTGACCCGCAGCAGTCGCAGGCTGGCGTTGATGCCCAGCGTGGTAAAGAAGGCCACCATCAAGGGCGTCTTGAGTGTGGTGTCCAAGGTGAACAGGGTGGTCTGCTGGCTGTGTGCCCACCACACGGCCAGGGCCACCAGCAGGCCGCCAACTACCGGTTCAGGCAGGTTGTAACGGCGGAAAAACGGAATGGCGCGGCACAATGCGTAGCCGGCGAACAGGGTCAAGCCGGCAAAAGCGACTGTCTGTACTGCGTCAAGTTGGATCATCGGAACGGGGACCTTGCACCAGCGAAAGGCGAACTTTGTCGTTCCCAACGCACAATAGCAACCGGGCCGAAAGGCACTGGACCGGTTTTTGGGTGCTTTCTGGTAGCGGTAATCGTGTGGTGCAGGGCCATGCCCGGTAGAGGTGTGGCCAGAAATCCACGGTAGTGCCGAGCCATGCTCGGCAGGGGCTGTACCGGCAATGCTTCACTGTAGTGCCGAGCCATGCTCGGCAGAAGCTGTACCGGTAAAGCCCCTGCCGAGCATGGCTCGGCACTACAGTGAAGCATTGCCGGTACAGCTTCTGCCGAGCATGGCTCGGCACTACAGGTACATCAGTCGCGCTGTGGGCGCTTGTAGGCCACGCAGTCCACTTCCACCTTGCAGTCCACCACCATGCGGCTTTCCACGCAGGCGCGGGCCGGCGGGTTGTCGCCGAAGTAATGTTTGAACACGCCGTTGAAGGCGTAGAAGTCACGGGCGTCGTCCAGCCACACGCCGCAGCGCACGACATGCTCGGGGCCGTAGCCGGCCTCGGCCAGGATCTCCAGCACGTTGCCGATGACCACGTGCGATTGCTCGGTCACGGTGCCGGCGACCAGTTCGCCGTCGCGCATCGGTACCTGCCCGGACACGAACAGCCAGCCGTCGGCTTCGACTGCGCGTGAGAACGGCATGTGCTGCTTGCCCTGGCCAACGCCGCCTTCGGCGCCATAGCGTTTGATGTCACTCATCGGTATTCCTTTATATGGGTACAGCGGTTGCAACTCAGGCTGCCGGGGCGGTCTGGGGGTAGACAAAACGGCCGGCGCGGGCAACGACCTGCTTGCCGTCGTAGCTCAGGCAGCCGTTGACCCATACTGCGTTGATGCCATCGGCGGCGCGGATCGGGTCGTGGAAACTTGCCGTGTCGCGTACCTGTGCCGGGTCGAACAGGACCAGGTCGGCGCACCAGCCAGCGCGGATGAAGCCGCGCGCACCCATCGCGAAGCGCGAGGCGGGCAGGCCGGTCATCTTGTGCACGGCGGTGTGCAGCGGGAACAGCTGCTGGTCGCGCGCATAGTGGCCAAGCACGCGCGGGAAGGTGCCCCACAGCCGCGGGTGCGGGCGCGGATCACGCGGCAAGCCGTCCGAGCCGATCATGGTCAGCGGATGCGCCAGTATCTTGCGTACGTCGGCCTCGTCCATGCCGTGGTAGACCGCACCGGCCGGTTGCAGGCGGATCGCGGCATCCAGCAACGATACATTCCAGTCGGCGGCGATCGCCGCCAGCAGGCGACCGCCCTGGTCAGGTTCGGACTCGGACCAGGTGATCAGGATGTCGAAGGCGTCGGTGACCTGTTTCAGGTCCAGGGTCGAGGCGCTGGCGGCATACGGATAGCAGTCACAGGCGACGTCCTGTGTAGCCGAGGCAGCCTGCAGGCTGGCCAGCACTTCGCCACTGCGGCCCCAGTTGTCGATGCCGGCGCATTTCAGGTGCGAGACACGCACCGCGGCCTGCGGCGCGCGTGCGGCGTGGAAGGCTTCTTCCATTGCCTCCAAGATGCCGCCGAACTCATCGCGCAGGTGGGTGGCATACAGCCCGTCGCGTGGCAGTTCCGTAGCCAGTGCATCCACTTCCGACGACGGCGCGCTGAAGGCCGAGGCATAGGCCAGGCCGCTGCTCAGGCCGAGTGCGCCCTGGGCAAGACTGTCACGCAGCTGCACCCGCATCGCGCTGATCTCGTCGTCGCTGGCGGCGCGGTCGAGCCTGTCCATGTGGTTCTGGCGTAGCGCGGTGTGGCCAACCAGCGCTGCCACGTTCACGGCAGGACCGGCTAGCTCCACCGCGTTGCGATAGCTGGCGAAATCCGCGTAGCGGAAATCCTCGGCATCGCCCAGCAGGTTCATCGGGTCCGGCACCTGATCGCGGATCTGCACCGGGCTGGCGCTGATGCCACAGTTGCCGACTACCACCGTGGTCACGCCCTGCGACAACTTGCTGAGCATGTCCGGGTTGCGGATCACTTCCAGGTCGTCGTGGGTGTGCACGTCGATGAAGCCCGGCGCCAGCGCCAAGCCCTGCGCATCAACCACATGTGCCGCCGGAGCGGCGCCAAGCTGGCCGACCGCGACGATGCGCCCGGCCTTGATGGCCACATCACCCTGCACGCCGGCGTGGTCGCTGCCATCGAAGATCAGGGCATTGCGTATCAAGAAATCATGCATGGATCAGTCACCCAAGGGCAGACGCGAATCACCGCCGCGGTGGCGGTCCAGCGCCAGCTTGATGCGGCGCAGGTGCTCATGGTTGGCATTGGCATCGCTGAGTGCGGTAGTGGTGGCGAGCACGTCGATCGCCAGCATCATCGCGTAGCGCGATGCAGAAGGTTTGAACACGAAATCCGTTTCCTCGATCTGGATCGGCAACAGCCAGTCGCTGCGCTCGGCCAAGGCAGTGCCGGCCTGGGTGATGGCGCCGATGCGGGCGCCGTAGGTGCGGGCGATATCGGCGGCGGAGACGATCTCCGGGGTGATGCCGCTGACCGACAACACCAGTACCAGGTCTTCCGGGCCCAGCGTGGCGCCGATGATCTTCATCATCAGTGCGTCGCTGCAGGCCGAGACCGGGCGGCCGAAGCGCACCAGACGGCTCTGCAGTTCCTGTGCGAACACGGTGGAGCAACCGCCCAGGCCGAAGATGTGGATCATCCGCGCCTTGCACAGCGCGTCGGCAAGGCTTTGCACCACGTCTTCTTTCAGGTTGGCGATGTTGTGGCGCAGGCTTTCCTGGATGTCATCGCAGATCTGCGCGTACAGCGCCGATACCGGCGGTGCGTTCTGCTGCTCCAGGAAGCGTTTGCCGACCGCGCTGGCCGAGGCCAGGCGTGCACGCAGCTCGCGGACGTGCTCGCAACCCAGTGCCTTGGCAAAGCGCGAGATGGCGGCGGCGCTGACCTCGGCGCGTTCGGCCAGCTCGCTGACCCCGTACTGCGCGGCAGCATCCACGTCGGCGAGGATGGCTGCGGCAATGCGCGCTTCCACCGGGCTGAATTCGTGTTGGCGCTGGCGCAGCTCATAGACGATATCGAACGTATTCTGCGACATGTTCAAAGCACCATGGAAAGGGCCATCACCAAGGACAGGGCGATGACGGAAATAAGGGTTTCGAGCACCGTCCAGGTCTTGAAGGTCTGGGCGACAGTCATGTTGAAGTATTCCTTCACCAGCCAGAAGCCACCGTCGTTGACATGTGACAGCACCACCGAGCCGGCACCGGTGGCCAGCACCAGCAATTCGGGGTGGGCATAGCCCATGGCGGCGGCAATCGGCGCGACGATACCCGAGGCGGTGGTCATCGCCACGGTTGCCGAGCCGGTGGCGATGCGCATCAGCGCAGCCATGGTCCAGCCCATCAGCAGCGGTGACAGCTCGAAACGCTGCGACAGGCCGATGATCTCGGCGGCGACGCCAGTGTGCACGAGGATGCCGTTGAGGCCGCCGCCAGCACCGACCAGCAAGGTGATCGCGGCGGTAGGTGCCAGGCATTCCTGAGTGAACTTGAGGATCTGCTCGCGGCTGAAGCCACGCAGCAGGCCCAGGGTGATGAAGCTCATCAAGGTCGCCAGCAGCAATGCCACCACCGAGTGGCCGATGAAGCGCAGGCCATGGTTGAGCGCCGAGCCCGGTGTTGCGATCTGGTCGGCCCAGCCGCCGAGCAGCATCAGCACCACCGGCAGCAACAAGGTGGCCAGGGTGATGCCGAAGCTGGGCAGCTGCTCATCGGGGACGCGGCCATGGCCTTCGTCCAGCAGTGCCGCTTCCATCGGGTTGTGCGCGGGCAGCTTGACCCGTGGCGCGACGAACTTGGCGAATACCGGGCCGGCGACGGCGGCGGTCGGCAAGCCGATCAGCAACGAATAGAACACGGTGCGGCCGACATCGGCGCCATAGGCATTCACCGCCAGCATTGCGGCCGGATGCGGCGGCACCAGGCCGTGTACCACCGACAGACCCGCGACCATCGGCAGGCCGACCAGCAGCAGCGGCACGCCGGTGCGGCGAGCGACATTGAGCACGATCGGGATCAGCAGCACGAAGCCGACTTCGAAGAAGATCGGCAAGCCCACGCAGAAGGCGATCAGCATCATCGCCCAGTGCACGTTCTTCGTGCCGAAGCGGGCAATCAGGGTGCGCGCGATGCGCTCGGCACCGCCGGACTCGGCCATCATCTTGCCGAGCATGGTGCCCAGCGCGACGATCAGTGCGATATGCCCCAGCGTCTTGCCGACGCCTTGTTCATAGGCCGGCAGGATCTCCGGCGCCGGCATGCCGGCAAACAGCGCCAAGCCTACCGATACCAAGGTGACACTGATAAAGGGATTGAGTCGGAAGCGAGCGATCAGCACGATCAGTGCAAGGATCGACAATGCGGCGTAGATCAACAGCAGATTACCGTCGGTCATGCGTACAGGCTCGATGGAAGCGGTTAGAACTGCGTGGAAACAGCGCCGACAACGCGGTGTGCGTCATCCACCACCAGCAGGTGGCGCCATTTGTCGAAGGTCAGGCAGGGATGGGAAATGTCGAAACAAAGCATGTCGCCCACCTGCAGGTCATCGTCGGTCTGCAATTCGAGGAAGGCGTGCTGGTCCATCATCGCGGTGACCTTCCAATGCGCGGCGGCGTTGCTCGGTGCCGCCTCGCCGGGCCGATAGTGCAGCGCAGGCACGGGGAAGCCGGCATCAAACGCGGCGTCGCGTTTGCCCAGCCCGATGATGGCCTTGCCCGGCTCCGGACGCGACTGCACGTAAGCCCACAGCCGCAGCGCCGGTTGCAGGCTGCTGCCCATCTCGCGCGCGACCGGATTGCTGGCATGGATGCGCTCGGCGGCCTGCCGGTAGATGCCGACATCGTGGCTGAGATAGCAGCCCGGGCGCAGCACGATCTGCGCATCGGCATCGTTGGCAAGCACGGAGAATTCTTCGGCGACCACGTCGAACCAGGCCGAACCGGCGCCGCTGAGGATGGCAGGCAACTGGCGGAAACCACCGCTGGCACGGATCGCCTGCCATTGCGCGAGACTGCGCTGCAGCATGGCGCGCACGCCGGCCTCGTCGCCGGCGACGCCTTCATAGACTTCCACGCCGACCAGTGCGACCGCATCCGGCCAGCGCGCAATTTCGTCCAGCACGGCCTGCGCCCGCGCGTCATCGCGCACGCCGGTACGGCCGCCGGCCAGGCCAATCTCCAGCAACACCTTTATCTGCTGCCCGCGTGCGCTGAAATAGCTGCCCAGCGCGGCCACATTGGCGACCGAGTCGACGACACAGGCGAACCAGAAGCCCGGATCACGCTGTTGCAGGGAGGCGATCAGCGCGAAGTTGCCCTTGCCGACCAGTTGGTTGGCCAGCAGCACGCGCTGCACACCCTCGGCATGGGCAGCAACGGTCTGTGGCGCGGTGGCCAGGGTGATACCCCAGGCACCGGCATCGAGCTGCATGCGGAACAGCGCCGGACTCATGGTGGTCTTGCCATGCGGGGCCAGCTGGCAGCCATAGGCCTGCGCGAACTGACGCATCCACTGCAGGTTGTGCTGCAGCGCAGGGGCGCTGAGCACGGCAGCGGGGAGGCTGAGCTGTTCTGCAAGGATGGACGGCGCGGCAGCCGCAAGCGATGCCGGGGTCCACGGGCCGCCGCTGGGGAGGCCCTTGCCGACTAGAACTGCTTCGGAGTGAAAGTAATTTTCCTGCACGAATCCTGCCTCTTGCCGTGGTCACCCGGGATTATGGGTGGCTATTGGGGCCAAGTGGGAGGATACGTGAAAATTATTTTCTTGTGTGTACTGGGCAGTTCCGCCGCAGAAGGGACGGGCGGGGCCTAGAAGTGCAGCTGGGCGCGGCCGGCAAGCACGCCGGTGTGGTCCAGCGTCTGCCCGAGCAGTTCATCACGACGGCGGCTGTCGGTCCAGTCCAGCATCAGCCGGACCTTGCTGGAGGCGTACCAGTTCACGCCCACAGTCCACGCTTCAGCAGTGACGTCGCGGTGTTGCGCCGGCCACTGGCGGCCATTGATACGGTCGTAGCGCGCGACCAGCTCCCAGGCGCCGAAGTCACCTTCCGGCTCCAACTGGGCAAAGCGGCCGCCCTTGGCCTCGTAAGGACGGGATTCACCCGTAAGCAGCCAACTGCCCTGCAGGTAGCTGGCCTGGACTTCGCCACGTTGCTGGCCGTCGTCGTAACGGGCGCCGCCGTACTCGGCCTGCCACGACCATGGCCCGGAGACACCCGCGGTCTCGAAGCTGTAGCGGTTGACCGTGACCGCGCGACCATTGCGGAAGTCCACCAAGGGCAGTCGGCCGTACCTGCCGAGGTGGCCGGTTGCGCGGACCTGCGCGCGCGTTGGCAGGGCGCCGTCGGCACCGGGATGGCTGTGGTGCTCGCGGGCACCGGAGACGCCGAAATGCAGTACCCGGCCCGGCTGGCTCCACGGCGCATGGCCAACGCGGCCACCGATGACGTGGCCCTTGGCCTGCCACGCGTCGATGCTTTCCAGGCTGAAGACGCTGCCACTCCAGAAGATGCCGTCGTTGTTGCCTTGCGCGCCGACGCCCAGCCGGTAGGCAGTGCCCAGTGACTGAACCAGGTAGCTGCGCTCGATGGTGGGGGTGTGGTTGGAGCTGCTGCGGTCGTCCAGCGTATAGAACTGCTTGAACTGTCCAACCGTCAGCAGGGCGCTGCCGATCTTGTGGGTGAGGTAGACATCACGTGCGACCGGGCGATGGCCGGCGAAGTCGGCCTCGAGCTTGTAGCCAATGCCGTGGACCTTGCCGGCCACTCCCAGCCACGCCGCACGCAGATCGTCGCCGCGGCGTTCGTCCGGTCCGCGGTTGTCGTTGTCGAAACGGGCGAACTCGTAGTACAGGCGGCCACTGGCTTTGGCGGTGATGTCGTCGCTGGCGATCGCGGCAGGCGTGGCGGCCAGCATCAGCAGGCCGGAGATTGAAGCGCGCAGGGTAAAACTGGCCATCCATTGCCTCGGCACATTGGGGAATGCGCGGACGATAGACAGGGCCAGTTCAGCCACCAATAGCGATTTGGGACTAGGGCGGGCAGGCGTCCCCCGTGCCAAACTGGCGGCATGAGCCTGATCAAGGTGCTTGTTGCCGACGACCATCCCTTGTTTCGTGCCGCCGTGCTGCATGCACTGCGCGACGGTGGTGCCGTGGGCGAGATGCTGGAAGTGGCCAGTGTCTCGGCACTGACTCAGGCGGTGGCCGAGCATGCCGATGTGGACCTGGTCCTGCTCGACCTGACCATGCCGGGGGCGCACGGCTTTTCCTCATTGGTATGGCTGCGGGGCGAACGGCCGGAACTGCCGGTGATCATCATTTCCTCCAACGACAACCCGCGGGTCATCCGCCGCGCCCAGCAGTTCGGTGCGGTCGGCTTCATTCCAAAATCGGCGCCGGTGGAGTCGATTGGTGCCGCGGTGGCTGCGGTGATGGATGGCGACACCTGTTTCCCGCCGCTGGCCGCCGTGCGTTCCGAGCACGATGCGTTGCTGGCCTCGCGGCTGGCACGGCTTACCCCGCAGCAGATTCGTGTGCTGCTGTGCATGGCCGATGGCCTGCTCAACAAGCAGATCGCACACGTATTGGGGCTGGCCGAGAACACGGTGAAGGTGCACGTCACCGCTGTGCTGAAGAAGCTTGAATGCAATAGCCGCACCCAGGCAGCGGTGTTGTTGAAGACCTTGGATGCGGAATGGGAGCCGGAGTTGCCAGGGCCTGCACCGTAGTGCCGAGCCATGCTCGGCAGAAGCTTTCCTGGCAATCCCACTGTAGTGCCGAGCCATGCTCGGCAGAAGCTTTCCCGGCAATCCCACTGTAGTGCCGAGCCATGCTCGGCAGAAGCTTTCCCGGCAATGCCACTGTAGTGCCGAGCCATGCTCGGCAGAAGCTTTCCCGGCAATGCCCCAGCCGAGCATGGCTCGGCTCTACCTTGCAGTGCGACGTCAGCTCCCGCGTTGGTACAGGTGCGTCATCAGTGAACGCAGTGCTGCGGTCCGCGCCTGCTTGGAAACAAAGCCCCAGTCGCGGTCGCGAGCGAGGTCGCGCAGGTCCGGGTCCTGTTCGGCGGTGAACAGGATCACGCCGGGCTCGCTACCCCAGCGCTCCACCAGCAGCGGCAACAGGGCAGGGCCACTGATATCGCCCATGCGAACGTCCAGCAGCAACAGATCAGGCACATTGCCAGGTCGCGTCGCAGCCCGCGCCGCTTCCACGCCACCGGCAAATTCCACCTGACAGCCCCAGCGCTCCAGCAGCAGGCGGGTGGCCAGGCTGATGCGTGGATCGTCGTCTATGCACCAGACCCGGCATCCGGCGAGCAGGGAATCCATCTGCGGCTCCTCCGGTGGACTGACCGGCAAGGTGCCGCAGCCGATATCGCCGCGCGGCAGGGTGACCGAGAACACGCTGCCGCGCCCGGGCGTGGAGCGCAGGCCAATGCGGTGATCCAGCAGATGGGCAATGCGGTCAACGATGGCAAGACCGAGGCCTGCGCCCGGTTCTTCGCTGCCGGCGTTGTCGAGGCGGCGGAACTCTTCGAAGATCTCCTGCTGGCGGGACTGCGGTATGCCGGTGCCGGTGTCGTGCACTTCAATACGTAGCTGCGCGCCTTCGCGACGGCAGCCGATCACGATGCGGCCGCTGCGGGTGTAGCGCACTGCATTGGACAGCAGGTTCTGCAGGATGCGTCGCAACAAGGCCTCGTCGCTGCACACCACCGCAGTAGTGGCGACATGGCTTACCAGCAGGCCGCGCGCGTTGGCAAGAATGCCGAACTCTATGCTCAATGCTTCCAGCAACGGTTCCAGTGCGAAGTCGCGTACCCGTTTCTCAAGTGCGCCGGATTCCAACCGCGAGATATCGAGCAGGCTGGTCAGGATGCCGTCCTGCGCGGTCAATGCATTGTCGACGTTGTCGGCAATATCGCGGCAGGCGGCATCGGGCAGGCGGCTGCGCAGCGCCGACAGAAACATGCGCGCGGCATTCAGCGGCTGCAGCAGATCATGCACGGCGGCGGCGACGAGGCGCGTCTTGGCCTGGTTGGCTTCCTCGGCATCGCGTTTGGCGCCGGCAAGGTCGTGGGTGCGTTCGCTTACCCGCAGGCTCAGTGTGTCGGCCAGTGAGCGCAGGTCGCGGGCGGCATTGCGGTAGGCGGTGATATCGGTATAGCTGGTGACAAAGCCGCCATCCGGCAGCGGGTTGCCGCGGATCTCGATCACATTGCCGTCGCCGCTCTCACGTTCGTGCATGTGTGGGGTGGCCGATCGCAGGTGGTTGAGCCGGCGCTCAATGGCTTCTTCGACCGGGCCTGGGCCGAGCAGGCCGCGCCGAGCGTTGTAACGGAAGACATCGGCGATTGGGCGGCCAACCTGGATCAGCCCGGGTGGGAACCGGAACAGTTCAATATAGCGACGGTTCCACGCCACCAGATTCAGCTGTGCATCGACCACGCAGACGCCTTGCGGCAGGTGTTGCAGGCTGGCGCTCTCGCCGAAATCGGCGGCGTGCGCGGCATGCACAATCCCGTCCTGGGCAGTGCGCAGTTCCAGCGCGTGCAGTTCCACCAGTTGTTCGAGCTCGCGTCGGCTGCGCTCGCGCAGGCGGGCCAGCCGTTGCCGCTGCCACAGCCCGTAGCCCAGCAGCAGCACCGCGATCAGGCTGGCCATCACCGCGCCGGCGAAGGTGCGCGCGTTGTTGCTGCTGTTTGCCGTGCTGCGCAGCAGGTGCAGGTTCCAACGTTGTTGCGGCAACGACTGCGATACCCAGATGACCTCGCCGGCATCGGCCAGCGTCACCCGCTGCTGGTTCGGCCCGAGTCGCTTGCCCGGCGAATGCTGCAACAGTTGCTGTGGCAGGCGGGTGTACTGACGGGTGCGCAGCAGTTCCTCGCGGACACCTTTATCCAGTGCCTGCAGCGTGAGATAGCGCCATGGCCGATGGCTGGACAGGAAGATCACACCATTGCTGTCGCTGACGAAAACCGTGTCGGTGGTATCGGCCCAGGTCTGTTCCAGCGGGCGCAGGATGACCTTGACGACCACCACGCCGACTGGATTGCCGCTCTCATCGCGGACTGCTTCGGACAGGAAATAGCCAGGCATGGCGGTGGTGATGCCTTCGGCATAGAAGGTGCCGCTGCCTTCATGCATTGCCTGGCGAAAATAAGGCCTGAACTGATAGTCATTGCCGACATTGTTGCTGCGGGGCATGCGCCAGTTGCTGGCGGCCAGGGCCACCCCGTTGCGGTCTAGCAGCGTCAGGGTCGAGGTAGCGGCTACGCCATTGACGCGTTCGAGCTTGCGGTTGAGGCGGTCCAGCTCGGCACGGCTGATCGTCGTCCGTGCCAGCGCGCCGCGTACATCCGGGTCCAATGCCAGTACCGCCGGCAGTACCCGGTGGCGTTCGATCAGGGCCTGCAATGCCTCGCCATGGAGGTGCAGTTGGGTTGCCGCCCGTGCGGCATCACCGGCAAGGCTGCTGCGCTCGAAATGGCGTAGCGCAGCCAAGCTGATCGCAGCGACGGCAAGCGCGGCGGCGAGCGGCAATAGCCAGCGCATGCGGCGTCGATGGGTGGGAAAGAACGGCATGGCTGCGATGGTCCGGCAGGCCTGCGGCGGGCGGCCATAGGTCTTGTCCGGTTATTGGCGTGCCTGGTCCTAAAACGTTGAACTGGTTCCGCTGATGTGCTTCGCGGTAACACCAATGCGTTATCGGCGGCGCGCGCTTTGACGCGTAAAAAACCTCCCGTAGTGAATCTCCGAGGTTTCCCCGTCATGCATGCCCCTTCTGTGACTGTTGCCAGCCCACATGTGCGCCGGCTACCGCTGTACCGCCAGCTTTACGTGCAGGTGTTGGTTGCGATTGCGCTGGGCGTGCTGCTGGGCCATTTCGAGCCGGTGTTCGCCGAGCAGCTGAAGCCTCTTGGGGATGCCTTCATCAAGCTGGTGAAGATGATCATCGCGCCGGTGATCTTCCTGACCATCGTCACCGGCATTGCCGGCATGACCCATCTGCGCAGTGTCGGCCGCGTGTTTGCCAAGGCGATGGCCTATTTCATGTTCTTCTCCACGCTGGCGCTGGTGGTCGGCATGGTGGTGGCGCACGTGGTACAGCCTGGCGCAGGCATGAACATCAATCCGGCCGATCTGGACCAGAGCGCGGTGGATGGCTACGTGCAGCGCTCGCACGAGCTGAGCCTGGTCGGCTTCGCGCTGGACATCATTCCCAAGACCCTGGTCAGCCCGTTCGTTGGCGACAACATCCTGCAGGTGCTGTTCGTCGCGGTGCTGTTCGGCATCGCGCTGGCCTCGGTCGGTGAGAAAGGGCGGCCGGTACTGGCGCTGCTGGATGCGCTGACCACGCCGGTGTTCAAGCTGGTCCACCTGCTGATGCGGGCCGCACCTATCGGCGCGTTTGGCGCCATTGCCTTCACCATTGGCAAGTACGGCATCGCCTCGCTGGTCAACCTGGCCTGGTTGGTGGGCGCGTTCTACCTGACCTCGCTGCTGTTCGTGGTGGTGATCCTGGGCGCGGTGGCGCGCCTTTGCGGGTTCTCGGTGTTCAAACTGGCCCGCTACCTGAAAGCCGAGCTGCTGCTGGTGCTGGGCACGTCCTCGTCGGAGTCGGCGCTGCCATCGCTGATGGAGAAGATGGAGAAGGCCGGTTGCAGCAAGTCCGTCGTCGGCCTGGTAGTGCCAACCGGCTATTCGTTCAACCTGGACGGAACCAATATCTATATGACGCTGGCGGCGCTGTTCATCGCCCAGGCGACCAATACCGAGCTGAGCATCGGCCACCAGATCGCCCTGCTGCTGGTCGCCATGCTCAGCTCCAAGGGCGCGGCAGGGGTCACCGGCGCGGGTTTCATCACCCTGGCGGCCACCTTGGCGGTGGTGCCGGAGGTTCCAGTGGCCGGTATGGCATTGATTCTTGGCGTGGATCGTTTCATGAGCGAATGCCGCTCATTGACCAATTTCATCGGCAATGCGGTGGCAACGGTGGTGGTTTCGCGCTGGGAGGGCGCGCTGGACCGGCAGCGCCTGCGCCTGGTGCTGGACGGCGCGGAGCCGTCGGAACTGCCGCCGTCGCCGCCGGTCCAGGCCTGAGGTTTACCTGTGTGTGCGTTTTTTGCGCGGGGCCGGCCACCGAGCAGGCGGCCCCGCGACTTTTTCGTCCCGGGCTTGTCATGCCCAGGGCTGAAACTGGCGCACATGCGGTGGTGTGGATAGCCCGGAATTGTGCGGTTGCAGCATGAGTGCGACAGCATAGCGACAGGTCCAGCTGCCTTAACGGCGTTATCATCCACTGTCCTTCTTGCCCATTAGCGCCCACAACTCGATGTCCAACGAAGATTTCAAGCAGGCCGCCCTCGAATATCACCGCATGTCGCCGCCAGGCAAGATCAAGGTGGTGGCTACCAAGCCCATGTTGACCCAGCGTGATCTGTCGCTGGCGTACTCGCCGGGTGTGGCGCATGCCTGCGAAGCGATCATGGCCGACCCGGCCATGGCCAGCGAGATGACCGCACGCGGCAACCTGGTCGGCGTGATCACCAACGGCACCGCGGTGCTGGGCCTGGGCAATATCGGCCCGCTGGCCGGCAAGCCGGTGATGGAAGGCAAGGGTGTGCTGTTCCAGAAGTTCGCCGGCATCGATGTGTTCGATATCGAAGTCAACGAGAACGACCCGGACAAGCTGGTCGAGATCATCGCCTCGCTGGAGCCGACCTTCGGCGGCATCAACCTGGAAGACATCAAGGCACCGGAGTGCTTCATCGTCGAGCGCAAGCTGCGCGAGCGGATGAACATCCCGGTGTTCCATGACGACCAGCACGGCACCGCGATCATCGTCGGCGCGGCGGTCCTCAACGCCATGTGCATCACCGGCAAGAAGATCGAAGAGGTCAAACTGGCCACCACCGGCATGGGTGCTGCAGGTATCTCCTGCGTCAACATGCTGGTTTCCTTGGGTTTGAAGCCGGAAAACATCCTGGCCTATGACCGCGACGGAGTTATCCACACCGGCCGTACCGACCTGGATCCGGAGAAGGCCCGCTACGCCCGCGACACCGACAAGCGCACGCTGGCCGAGATCGTCGATGGCGCCGATATCTTCCTGGGCCTGTCGGCCGGCGGCATCCTCACCAAGGACATGGTCGCCAGCATGGCGCGTGACCCGGTGATCTTCGCCCTGGCCAACCCCTACCCGGAAATCCTGCCGGAAGACGCCAATTCCGTGCGTTCGGACCTGATCATGGGCACCGGCCGTTCGGACTACCCGAACCAGGTCAACAACGCGCTGTGCTTCCCCTACCTGTTCCGCGGTGCGCTGGACGTCGGCGCGACCACCATCAACGAAGAAATGAAGGTTGCCTGCGTGCGCGCGATCGCCGCGCTGGCCCGCAAGGAAGCCTCCGATCTGGGCGCCGCCTACGGCGGTGACGTACCCAGCTTCGGCCGCGACTACGTGATCCCGCGCCCGTTCGACCGTCGCCTGCTGGTGGAGCTGTCGGCCGCCGTGGCCCAGGCCGCGATGGACTCCGGTGTCGCCACCCGTCCGATCGCCGACATGGCTGCCTACCGCGACAAGCTGGCGCAGTTCGTCTACCGCACCAGCTTGTTCATGAAGCCGGTCTACGACCGCGCCCGCGCCGACAAGCAGCGCGTGGTCTACGCCGAGGGCGAAGAGGAAGTGGTGCTGCAGGCCGTGCAGAACGTGATCGACGAAGGCGTGGCCTTCCCGATCCTGATCGGCCGCCCGGACGTGATCGAGGCCCGCATCGAGCGCTTGGCGCTGCGCATGCGCGCTGGTGTTGATTTCGAGATCACCAACATCAACGACGATCCGCGTTTCAACGATTACTGGCAGTACTACCACGAGATGACCGGCCGCAAGGGCGTCACCGTGGCCGCTGCCAAGAACCTGATGCGCTCGCGTCCGACCCTGATCGCAGCGGTGATGGTTGCCCGTGGTGAGGCCGATGCGATGTTGTCGGGCCTGGTTGGCCGCTTCCACAAGAAGCTGGGCTATGTGCGCAGCGTGATTCCGCTGGAATCCAAGGTCAGCTCGACCTCGGCGATGACCGGCGTGATCAACAACCAGGGCGTGTTCTTCTTCGTTGACACGCACGTGCAGGAAGACCCGACCGTCGAGCAGATCGTCGAATCGACCCTGCAGGCAGCGTTCCGCATGAAGCTGTTCGGTATCGAGCCGAAGATCGCGCTGCTGTCGCATTCCAACTTTGGCAGCCACGATTCCAAGGACGCGCTGAAGATGCGTCAGGTGCGCGCGGCACTGCTCAAGCGCAATCCACGTTTGAACGTGGACGGCGAAATGCAGGGTGACACTGCATGGGACGAAGCACTGCGCGAGAAGCTGCTGCCGAACAGCACGCTGAAGGGTCGTGCCAACCTGTTCGTGCTGCCCAACCTGGAAGCGGCCAACATCGCCTACAACCTGGTGCGCGTGTTCACCAATGGTGTGGCGATTGGTCCGATCCTGATGGGCATGACCAAGCCGGTGCATATCCTGACCAGCAGTGCCAGTTCGCGTCGCGTGCTGAACATGACCGCGATTGCCGCAGTCGATGCGCAGATCCGCAAGCAGATGGAAGCCGACCGCGCGGGTTGATTGCCAACCCGCATGCGTCAGAACAGAGCCGGCCTTGTGCCGGCTTTGCTTTGTTTGGGGGCCGGTGGTGGTCCTGGTGTGGTGGGAGGCACGAGAAGAAGAGGGTCGAGAATCCGGGTTGTGGGAGCGACGCATCATGTAGGAGCGGCGTCAGCCGCGAAGCTGGTGGATCATCAGCTGGCACATCCCGCTGGAACTTCAGCATTGCCAGCTTCGCGGCTGCCGCCGCTCCTACAGAACGACGATACGCAGCCGGCGCCGATGTGGTTGTCGGTCGCCGCCGCTCATCACAGGTGCGGGACTTTCTGCGCCTCCACTATCTGCAATACCAGCTTCCGTGTAGCGGCACGGCAGCAGCGGTAGGCCAGCAACAGCCTGCGTTCCGATGGGTCATCAATGACCTCTGCGTTCTCGCTCGGTAATGCCGCGGAGATGGCATCAAGCTCACCCCGTCCTGTCGCCAACCATTCGAACGAAACATCAGTAACCAGCGCGATGGTGATCAACCGCATCGTGCTGGGCGATATGCCGGTTGGACTTTCCCAGTTTCCCACTGCGCTTCGGCTTACTTTCAGTTGGCTGGCCAACTCCGCCTGCGTCATCTTCATCTTTCTCCGTGCTTTACGGATACGGATTCCCAGATGGTCATGCATAACTTTCTCCTCGAGCGTTGACCATGAGAGCCGACTAAAAGCCTAAGCCATTGCGAGCTTGCGCAGTCGGCAAAGACTTATTGTCAATGTTCATTACGCCCGTGGATTATCGGAGCGAGAGTCGTCATCGATATTGACGACTTTTGCCAATGTAACTTGCATATGCGCCCCGTCTCACCTGATGTCGATAGGCTGCGCCAGTTGAGAGGAATCTTGATGGAAATTTGTCGGCAGAAAACTTACTGATTGATGGGTTTTTTCCTTAAGCGTTGAAGCAATGGTGCATGCGTGTCGCAAACCGAAACGAATGAAGAACTGCGCGTATCCGTTCGTCGCTGGCGGTGGATGGCATATGCGCGGCCTGCAAAACTGTATGCATATTTTGCGGGTACATTCTCGCTGGTGGTTGTTTCACTGATTGTTCTCGCGGTCCGCTACGGCAGCGAGGATGCCGTTGTTGCAGGACGTCTGGTACCGGTGCAAGGGATGGCGACCGTATTGGCGCCGGTCACCGGCGTGGTGCGTTGGCTGGATGCAGATGACGGCAAGCGTGTCGTGGCGGGGGAGGCGTTGGCCTTGGTCGCGGTGCAACGCACGCTGCCCGAGCTGGGGGATGCCAGTCTCGCCTTGGAGCAGGGTCTGCAGCAGAAGGAAGACAGCATCGAATTGGCGCGCGATGCATTCACGGAGCAATTGGCTGTGCAGGCAGCCGGTCTACACGAGCAGATGCATGCTGCGCGTGCCGAAGCCAGGCAGATTGATCTGGAGATCGCTGCGCGGCGCGAGCAGATCCATATCGCCGGCGACGTGCTGACGCGTCGCAGGAGCATTGAAGCGGCAACAGCAGCAGGTCTGGCAGCGGCCGAGCAGCAGGAAGCGTTGCTGTTGGAGTACACCGTGCAGTTGCAGTCGCTGCGGCGGCAGCAGGCCGCGACGCAGCGGTTGATCGCACAGCTCAAGCAGGCTGCACGGGAGTTGCCCGGCCGGCGCAAGGCGAACGATGCCACCTATGCTGAGCGTCTGGCGCAACTGCGTTTGCAGCAGGTCGAGAATGAAGCCAATGCCGCCTTGTTGGTGAAGGCGCCGGTGGATGGTGTGGTGGTGGCGCAGATGGTGAAGCCGGGGCAATCGGTACACATGGGCCAGCCGCTGCTGAGTGTTCTACCCGGCGACGGCAGGCTGCAGGCTGAGCTGATGGTGCCGGGGCGGGCGATCGGGGCGATGGCGCCCGGCGATCGCGTCGTTCTGCGTTACCAGGCATTTCCGCATCAGAAGTTTGGGGTGCAACGCGGCACCATCGCGCACATAAGCCGCACCGCCGTGGACAGTGAAGAGGCCAGTTTCGGAACGGCAGTTCCGGCGATGAAGGAAGCCTTCTATCGGGTGACCGTGGAGCTGACCAGCCAGGCCATCGTTGCCCACGGCAGGTTGGAGCCGCTCAAACCCGGGATGCTGCTGGATGCGCAGCTCAGCGGCGAGCGCGAGCCGCTGAGTGACCGCTTGCTGCAACCCATGTATTCGTTCGGTGGCTGGCTGGGTGGGCGCTGAGCGCCGCTGCATGCAAGCGCAGCGGATCTGGTCAATTGGATGCATCCGCGCACCTGATCCACTGCTGTGGCGCCACGGCATCTTCAGCTTTTGCGATGATGGACATTGTTGCCGTGCGTCACCGGGTGCGATACCGGGGATTGCATGTGCACTCATTGATAGGCTGATCGCAAATAACGAGGACTGGATTCCGATGATGAAGCTTTCGCATTGCGTCTGGGCGGTAGCGCTTTCGCTGACGCTGGCGCCGATGGCACAGGCAAGACAGGCCAATGCCGCTGCGCTGCCGCCGAATGTGCAGGCAGGTCCCTGCGTTGAAGGTGTCTGTGAGTACCGCTTGCAGAATGGCCTGCGGGTGTTGCTGTTCGCCGATGCCAGCAAGCCGACGGTGACCGTCAACCTGGTTTACGGCGTGGGCTCCCTGCATGAGAACTATGGTGAAACCGGCATGGCCCACCTGCTTGAACACCTGATGTTCAAGGGCACGCCAAAGCACCCCGATATCCCCGGCGAAATGCAGCAGCGCGGGGTCGACAAGAACGCCACCACTTCGCTGGACCGGACCAACTATTTCGCCTCGTTCCCGGCCAATGACGCCACCTTGGACTGGTTGTTGGGACTGGAAGCGGACCGCATGCTCAACTCCAAGGTGGCCAAGGCCGACCTGGACAGCGAGATGACGGTTGTCCGCAACGAGATGGAAGCCGGTGACAACAATCCGGTTGGCGTTTTGATGAAGCGCATGCGTTCGGTCGCGTTTGACTGGCACAACTACGCCAACATGCCGATTGGCGCGCGCTCGGATGTGGAGAACGTGCCGATCGAGAACCTGCAGGCCTTCTATCGCACCTGGTACCAGCCGGACAACGCCTTGTTGATCGTTGCCGGCCGCATCGACAGCGCACAGGTGTTGGCACGCGTCGCCACACACTTCGCAGCGCTGAAGAAGCCAGCGCGCACGTTGCCGCGTTTCCATACCGTGGAGCCGGTGCAGGATGGCGAGCGTGAAGTCACCGTGCGTCGCAGCAGCGAGCTGTCATTGGTGGCCGCCAGCTACCACGTTCCCGCGCTTGCGCAGGCAGACAGCGCGGCATTGACGGTATTGGGCAATGTGCTCGGCGACAACCCGAATGGACGCCTGTACAAGGCGTTGCAGGAAACCAGGTTGGCGGCGTTTGCCGGTGCCAGTGGCGAGACCCTGCGTGATCCGGGCCTGTTCACCCTGGTCGCGGCCCTGCCCAAGGGCGGTGACGCAGGCATGGCCGAGGCCGAACTGCTGAAGCAGGCTGAAGCCATTGCGGAGACACCGGTCAGTGAGGCAGAAGTCGCTGCCGCCAAGCAGCGCATCGGCAATGCAATCGAAAAGCGCGCCAGCGACGTCAACGCGATGGCGATGGCCTTGTCCGAGTACCAGGCGGCTGGCGACTGGCGCTTGTTGTTCGTGCAGCGTGATGCCATAGACGGCGTCACTGCGGGGGACGTCAATCGCGTGGCTGCGGCATACCTGAAGCCGCAGAACCGCACCATCGGCCGCTTTGTGCCGACCGCGTCCCCGGACCGGGCGCTGATTCCTGCCGCGCCAGCGGTAGCAAGCCTGGTGGATGGTTACAAAGGGCGCGCCGCGATTGCTGCAGGCGAGGCGTTCGAGCCCAGCCTGGACAACATCGCAGCGCGCACCGAGAGTTTCGTTATCGGCGACGGGCTGCGGGTGTCGTTGCTGCCAAAGCGTAATCGCGGGCAGACGGTGACATTCGATGCCAGCTTCCGGTTTGCAGATGAGCAGTCGATCACCGGGCGTAGCTATGCAGGCAGCTGGGTAGGACCGATGCTGATGATGGGCAGCCAACGCATGGACCGCGGGCAGATCGCCGCGCGCTTCGATGCACTCAATACCCAGGCGCAGGTGAGCGGCGGCATGCAGGGGGCGGGCATCAGGCTCAATGGCAAGCGCGACACCTTGCTCGACGCGCTGCGGCTGGCAGCTGATGTGCTGCGTCATCCGGCGTTCCCCGCCGAGCAGTTTGAACAGCTCCGCCTGCAGGCCGTCACCGGCCTGGAGTTCCAGCGCAAGGAACCCGGCACCTTGGCCTCGATGGCGTTGAGCAGGTACTTCGATCCATGGCCGGTGGGGCATCCGCTGCACGTTGAGTCGGTAGACGAGTCCTTGCTGCGTTTGCAGGCGCTCAAGCTTGAGGACGTCCGCGCCTTCCACCAGGCCTTCTATGGCAGCTCGGTTGGTGAGATCGCGGTGGTTGGTGATTTCGATCCGGTGGCGATGAAGGCCGAACTGCAGCGTCTGTTCGCCGACTGGAAGGCGCCGCGCGCCTATGCGCCGATCAGCACCCATTACCGCGATGTCGCGGCAACGCACGAACGCTTCGCCACCCCGGACAAGCCCAATGCCGTGCTGCTGGCCCGCCAGAACGTCTCGATCAACCTGGCCGACACAGACTTCCCGGCACTGAACATCGCCATCGGCATCCTCGGCGGAGATCCGCTCAAGGCACGCCTGGGCGACCGCATCCGGCAGAAGGACGGCCTGAGTTACAACGTGGGTGCAGGTTTGAGCGCGGATGAGAGCCGCGAAGGTCGCGATGACAATGGCAGCATCAGCATCCAGGCTATCGCAGCGCCAGAGAACATGGCCAAGTTGGAAGTGGCGCTGCGTGAGGAGCTGACCCGCCTGGTTGCAGATGGCATCACCGCGCAGGAACTGCGTGATGCGGTGGCCGAGAAAATGGTGGCGCGTGAGCAATCGCGTGCCGTCGACGCTGCCATTGCCGGCCTGTTGACCGACCATCTGTACTACGGCCGCGACATGGCGTTTGAAGCGCAGCGCGATGCGGCCTACCAGGCGCTGACGGTGGAGCAGGTCAATGCCGCCATCCGCAAGCACCTCAAGCCGGAACGGCTGAGCGTATTTGTTGCAGGTGACTTCAAGTAGGACGCTGACGGGGTGGCCGGGTGCCGCCCCGTTGCTGCTGCCGCAGGTTGGCCTGGGAAGCTTGTGCGCCGCCGGGTTGCCCTTGGTGGTTGGGATTGCTTGGTCCGGGTTTCGCCCGGACACCGGGCTGCCCGGTTCAGGCTGGGCCGGGGGCGGTCTTTTTACCACCCCGGATCGCCTGCAGGCGGCCGCAATCGCCCGGCACTGCTAGAATTGCACCGACCTGTTTTATTTCCGTGAATGACGCCATGAGCCATACCGCCACCGCGCCCGCCAATGCCGAGAAGCGTTACACCGTGCATCGCGCTGACCTGCCGCTGAGCTGCCCGACGCCGGAAATGGCGCTGTGGAACTCGCACCCGCGGGTTTACCTGCCGATCGAGAACGAACCCAATGGCGAGGCAGCCTGCCCGTATTGCGGTTCGGTGTTCGTACTGGCCGACTGATCGCTGACCGATGCGCCGTTTGACGGTGGTGCAGTTGCTACCGGCGCTGCATTCCGGCGGCGTCGAGCGTTCGACTCTGGAAATTGCCGCTGCACTGGTGGCCACTGGCCACCGGGCCATTGTCGTGTCCGCTGGCGGGCGCCTGCTGCAGCCACTGCTGGACAGCGGTGCCGAGCATCTGACCCTGGACATCGGCCGTAAATCGCTGCTGACCCTGCGCCATGTGGCATCGCTGCGGCGCCTGTTCAGCGAGACTGGCGCCGACATCGTGCACGCACGTTCGCGCTTGCCGGCGTGGTTGGGCTGGTATGCCTTGCGCGGCATGCCCGCGGGCCAGCGCCCGCATTGGCTGACCACCATGCATGGGCTGAACTCGCCCGGTCGCTACAGCGGCATCATGGCCAGCGGCGAGCGCGTGATCTGCGTGTCACAGACCGTGCGTGACTACCTGCTTGAACACTACCGGCACACCGACCCGGCCACGCTGCGGGTGATACCGCGCGGCGTGGATGTCGCCCAGTTTCCGCGCGTGGAGCGCAGCGACCGCCGGCCGCGTCTGGCGGTGGCCGCGCTGCATCCGGCGCTTGGCGGGCCGGCGCCGTTGCTGCTGTTGCCCGGACGCGGCACCCGGCTCAAAGGCCATGCGCACGCGCTGCATCTGCTGGCCGGGCTGCATCGCCAAGGCCAAGCGGCGGTGTTGTGGATGCCCGGCGTACGTGAACCCGGCCGTGAGGCCTATGTGCGCGAGCTGGAGCAGCTGGCGCACACCTTGGGCGTGGCCGGTCAGGTGGTGCTGAGCGAACCCACCACCCGCATTGCCGAGGCCTATGCCGCCAGCGATCTGGTGCTGCAGTTGTCGGACAAACCAGAAGCGTTTGGCCGCACCGTGCTGGAGGCGCTGTCGGTGGGCCGGCCGGTGGCGGGTTGGAATCATGGCGGGGTAGGCGAGTTGCTCATCCAGCTGCAACCGTCCGGCGCCGTGGCGCGTGGTGACATGCAGCAGCTGACGCACAGCGTGCTGCACTTGTTGCAGAGCCCGCCGTCGCTTCCGCGACGGATTCCCTATACGTTGCAGGCCATGCAACGTGCGACCCTGGATGTCTATGCAGAACTCGGCGGCTGATCGTTCCCACGCAGCGATGCCGCGTCAGGCCGGCTGGTGGGCGCCGATATGGGTGATCGCCTATGTCGCGCTGCTGCCGTTGCCCGGTATCGCCGAGTCGGTGCTGGTACTGGGCGCGTTGTTCACCGTCGTGCGCTTGCTGCTGTTGCGGCTGAAAAAAGGCAGCGGTATCCGCAGCCTGTTGGGTGTGCCCGCATTGGCGCTGACCAGCGTGCTGTTCTGCGCGTACTGGCTGCCGCAGCTCGGCTCAGCAGTGGGTGCGGACGACCCGGGCAAGGTCTGGGGCAAGGTCGCCAGCGGACTGCGCTATCTGCCCTTCATGTGGCTGGTGGCGATAGCTGTCGCTACGCCGCAGCGCCGCCATACAAGCTTTGCCGGCTTGGCGATGATTACCGGGCTGTGGACAGTGGATGCACTGCTGCAGGCTGCGCTCGGCACCAGCCCCTTGTTCTGGAGCCTGGACCAGCTCAAATGGTTGAGCAGCGGGCACGGTCTTTGCTCGCTGGAGGAGATTGCCGCAGCTGATCGCCTGCCCGGCATCTTCGGCCCATGCAATCTGAAATTCGGCCAGGTGCTGGCCACGCTCTCGCCGTTCCTGCTGTTTCCTGTCGGTGCTCGCTGGGGGCGCTGGGCGTGGTTGTTGGCTGCCGCTGCGGTCGGCGTGGTGCTGGTGCTTGCGGGGTCGCGCGCCTCGCTGATCACCTATGCGCTGGTACTGCTGATCTCTGGCCGGCGCTTGCTGGGCGCCAAGTGGCTGCTGCTGGTGCTGCTGGCTGGCGTTGTCGGCATCGGCGCATTGGTTGTGGGCTCGGCGCAGGTGCGTGAGCGCTTTGCACGTACTGCGATGGCCTTCAATGGTGATGCGAACGGGGTCAATGAGGCCTTGTCAGGGCGCAGCCAGATCTGGTCAGCGGCGCTGTGCATGGTGCGCGAGCATCCGGTCAACGGGGTCGGTGCGCGCGGTTTCCGCGATGCTTACCCGGCATGCAACCAGAGCCCGCAGCAGGGGCCGGTATGGGGCGAAGGTCCGGCGTTGCATGCCCACCAGATCGTGCTGGAGATCCTTGCCGAAACCGGTGTGCTGGGCCTGTTGCTGTGGATTGCCGGCGCGGCGATGGCATTGCGTGCCTGGATCTACGCTGGGCCGGAGGCGCGTGCGCGGGCGCGACCGGCAGCGGTGGCGCTGGCGGTGACGGTGTTCCCGCTCAACACCCACCTTGCGTTCTATTCCGCCTTTTGGGGCGGGCTGACGGTGTTGCTGGCGGCTCTGTACGCCGGTGCCTTGCTGGCCGAGCCAGCACAGCGCGACAGTTGAGCCGGGACCCGGCTCAGTCGTAGAAGTGGCTGCGGCCTTCGGGCTGGCGCTTGAAGCGGCGATGGATCCACAGGTACTGCGACGGCGCCTCGCGCACCATCTGCTCGATGGCGGCGTTGACCTGGGCGGTGTCGGCAACCGGGTCGTCGGTGGGGAAATCCGGTAGCGGCGGTGCGATCTTCAGCACATAGCCGCTGCCTTCGCGGCGATGGAAGTAGGGCACCACGGCACAACCGGTCATTCGCGCGAACTGGTGGGTCGCGGTGATGGTGGACGCAGGCATGCCAAAGAACGGCACGAACACCGAGTCCTTGCCGCGCATGTCCTGATCCGGCGCATACCA
This sequence comes from Stenotrophomonas sp. STEN023, assembly GCF_056760135.1. NCBI lineage: Bacteria > Pseudomonadati > Pseudomonadota > Gammaproteobacteria > Lysobacterales > Lysobacteraceae > Stenotrophomonas > Stenotrophomonas sp. STEN023. The sequence continues at coordinate 31,682 of NZ_JBRREF010000052.1, forward strand.
GAGGAAACCGCCTTTCTTCAGATGCCGCACAGTGGCGCGGATGTCTTCGTTGGCGAACATCGCACTGGCGTATTTCAGCCGGCCACTCTTCACCGCCCACTCCATTACCGGATTGCGGTATCTGCGGTACATGCCGGCCAGCGGCACGTGGTCGCAAAGCAGGCGGCCACACATTTCCAGGGTCATGAAGTGGCCGGAGACCAACAGTACGCCGCGGCCTTCGGCCTGCAGTGCCTTGAGGTGCTCCAGGCCTTCCCACTGCACCTGCGGGCGGATCACGTCGATCTTGCCCCACCAGGCGCGGGCGAATTCGAACACACCGACGCCAAGCGCGTCGAAGCTGTCACGCAGCAGGCGTTGCCGCCAGGCCTCGTCCTGCTCCGGGAAGCAGAGCTTGAGATTGACCTCGGCGGCGCGGCGACGGCTGCGTGCCAGGTGCAGGGCCAGCCAACCGATGCCACGGCCAAGCGCGCGTTGCAGTGTCCATGGCAGCCGCGCGGCGATGAAGGCAATGCCAAGCCAGGCAAAGGTCGGCCAATGGCGCGGCTGCAGCAGCGAAGGCCGGGTGGCGCTGGAGGGTGAATCAGACATATGCCGATTCTAAGCCACAGGGATGACGGCTGGCGCAGATGTGGGTTTGCCGGAGTGGGTGGGGGCGGTGCGGAGTGGGCGAAGGCGAAAAGCAACGGCACCCCTCCTCAATCCTCCCCTGCGCTGTGCGCAAGGGAGGAGGCGAAGCAACGGCACCCCTCCTCAATCCTCCCCTGCGCTGTGCGCAAGGGAGGGGGCGAAGCACGGCCCCCCTCTTCAATCCACCCCTGCGCTGTGCGCAAGGGAGGAGGCGAAGCACGGCACCCCTCTTCAATCCACCCCTGCGCTGTGCGCAAGGGAGGAGGCGAAGCGGCAGTCACAGGTGCTCCGTTTCGCGCAATTCCGGCGTTCTCCCGTATCCTTCGGTGATGCGTAAGGATCCGATCGAGCTACTGCTGCGCGGCGTTTATTCCGCCGTGCTCTATCTGCTGCTGCCCATCACCGTCTATCACCTGGTGTGGCGCGGGTTTCGCGTGCGCGAATATTTCCGGCGCTGGGACGAGCGCTATGCCTCCTACCCGGACAGCGGCAGCCAGCCGCGGGTGTGGTTGCATGCGGTGTCGGTGGGCGAGGTCAATGCGGCAGCACCGCTGGTCAATGCGCTGCGCGCGCAACGCCCGGACATTCGTTGGATCATCACCACCATCACCCCGACCGGTTCGCAGCGGGTGCGCGCGCTGTGGGGCGATGCGGTGGATCACGTGTATCTGCCGTATGACGTGCCCGGCAGCGTCAGCCGCTTCCTGGAACACTTCCAGCCCAGCCTGGCGCTGATCCTGGAGACGGAGCTGTGGCCGAACATGTTGTTCGGTTGCCGTGACCGTGACATCCCGGTCTACATCCTCAACGCGCGCCTGTCGGCGCGTTCGTTGAAAGGCTATCGCGTGCTGAAAGCGCTGGTTGGGCGCGCGCTGCGCACGGTAACCTGCGTTGCCGCACAGTCGCAGGCCGACGCCGAACGTTTCATCGAGCTCGGTGCATTGCCCGAACAGGTGCAGGCCCTGGGCAATCTGAAATTCGATATTCATCCACCAGATCCGACGGCGGTACTGCAGGCATTCCACCAGCACGTGGCAACCACGCGGCCGATATGGATTGCTGCCAGCACGCATGAGGGTGAAGAGCAGGCGGTGATCGAGATTCATGCGCGCTTGTTGAAGCAGCATCCTGATGCCTTGCTGCTGTGGGCGCCGCGTCACCCTGAACGTTTCGCCAAAGTCGAAGCACTGGCGCGCGAGCCGGGCTGGCGGGTGGCGACGCGCAAGGCACAGCAATGGCCGGGTGCGGATGCACAGGTATTCGTGATCGACACACTGGGCGAACTGATGGCGTTCTATGCCTGCGCACAGGTCGCCTTCGTCGGTGGCAGCCTGCAGGCCATCGGCGGCCACAATCTGCTGGAGCCGGCGGCGATGGGCACGGCAGCGGTGACTGGTCCGCACCTGCACAACTTCGCCGAGATCTCGCGGCGGATGGATGAGGCTGGAGCGCTGTGCATCTGTGCAGATGCGGCTGAAGTGGGCGCCGCGGTGTCGCGTCTATTGCAGGACGATGCCGAGCGCGAGCGCATGGTTGCGGCGGGACGCGCACTGGTGGCCAATGGCCGCGGCGCGCTGGAGCATACGATTGCGTTGATCACCCCGCAGTTGCCGCCGCCGAGTGAGTCCGCGTCGTAGCGGTTTACCCACTGCCATGGAAGTGATTGTCTGTGGGAGCGGCGTAAGCCGCGAAGCTGGTCTGGCTGAAGCCTCGGGCTTCTGTGCCATCTGATGATGTGTCGGCTTGGGCGGGGAGCGCGCGCCCCCCAAAAAAAAAAAAAACGATGGGCGGGGGGGGGGCGGGGGTGGGGCGGGCCCCCCGGGGGGGGCGGGGTTGGGTTTTGGGG
>NZ_JBRREF010000053.1:0-33241 GCF_056760135.1 Stenotrophomonas sp. STEN023
GCAACATACCCCCGGCGGAAGCGGAGGCGGCGTACTACGCCGGCAACACGGGTCACGCCATCGCGGCGTGACTCAAACGAAATGGCCTCCGGAGAAGCCGGGGCGATTCATGGGGCTGGATCCGAAATGGCGTCACCTAGACATCACCACCATTGCAATGAGGCGTTGAACAATGGCCTTTTCAACTGACAAGAGACTCTGGAGATACGGCTCTAGAGTTGCCAGCAGCCTCGGCCGTGGCGTTGCTTGGGAGCTCGACTTTCTTCGAGGCATGCATCAAGGCAATGCGCTGCGATATCTGGCCCGTGAACTCAGCTCAGCGACGGGCCGAGCCATTCACTTGACATCTATTTGGCTGGATAAGCACGCCTGGGTGTCTTGGTCCCAAGGCGGCAATCGGGTAGACAAGCGAGAGTTGGCGGACCTTGCGGTCATTGTCAGAAGGACGCGCAAGGGCAAAATTGTCAAATGGATGTGGCTCATTCAGGGCAAGCGAACAGACAAGCTACTCGGTACTTATGGTGGCTCGAGCACCCCCTACGAGCTCGACCTCCTGCATCGTATGCCCATGTTTTCGCTCAATGGATATAGCGGGACCTTCCGTTTAAAAAGGGACTTTCCCCCCAGTGGCTGCACCGTCATTAGCCCCGAGTGGCCGATTGCTGTGAGCACCCCGTGGACGTTCATGGATTTCGACACGGATATGGCCGACCCTTGGTCGGCCTATTCCCAGGGGTACTCGCCTATCGCCCCCCGCTGGCCCGGGTCAAACCCGCCACTTGGGGCCTGGGCTAAGAAATGGCAAACGATCAATTCGTCGCCCGATATCAGCCTCAGCTCCTACACCCAATGTCTCAGCGCGATCATCAAATGCGCCCCTCACTCGTGGTCAGTTCCAGTACTTAACGGATCTTTGGGCGCGTCGTTCGTACCGGGCGCTCCTATTGATCCTGATAATTTTCCAGAGTGGTTTGCCCTTTATGAGGCACTGATAGCCGGTGCTCAGGGAGCAACTATTCACCATGCGGCCACGAATTCAAACCCTCGGGGCTCTGTGTTGCAGTTGAGTCATTTTCTGCAGAACCACTATGCGCATAACGTGCGCCATACCGCTGCACCGTCGCTCCGCTCCTTCCTTACGTTAGGGCAGTCCGGGGGAACGTGGGCAGCAGCCACTGCCGGCATGGGCCAGCGCCCTGGCTCGTCTATAGAGGACCTTATAGATTTCCACCGCCGAGTTGTGGCAGACGAACTCCCGCGATCACCCAGCGAGCCCAATCGGCCAAGAGAGCCTGCTTTCGAGAACGATGAGCCAGGCGGCATGCTGACGCTCTTCGTGGACGTGCTCGGCGAAGCGGACATCTATCGGGGCTAGTGCGGGCGCCGATCGCATTGAGCCATGGGCTGGATACATTTCATCACCCACGCCGATGCTGAATGACCGGAGTTTTGCCCGCTGGGCCGCTCGGCTAGACTATTGGTGGGCGGCCCCGACCTGCACCCGATGCTGCGGCAGCTCTGGTCGCCATCAAAGATCCAGCGAGGACTTTTCATGAAGCCTCAAACCCATCAGCCTCTGCCGACAAGGCCCGATCTTTCCAGACCCGGACTCACCGCGTTCTTCAATATTTGCGGGAAATGGGGCCTCACTTCTGAAGAGGCCCGCGTTCTTCTGGGCCGCCCGGCACGTTCAACCTACTACCGATGGAAGCGGACTCGCACCGGAGCGCTCACCAATGATGTCCTTGAGCGCATCAGTTACGTTCTCGGCATCTACCGAGCCCTGCACATTCTCTTTGCGACCCCGACGCAGGCGGACGGATGGATCAAGCGCGCGAATGCGGCCCCTTTGTTCGCAGGAAGCAGTGCCCTGGATCGAATGATTGGGGGCCAGGTTGCCGACCTGTTCGTCGTCCGCCAGTACCTGGACACCCAGCGCGGCTGGGGGTAGGCCTTGGCGCGGCTAGACTTCACTCTTTCGCGATGAGGCTACGGATGATTTACGGCGCCGGCCACATCAACGCTCAGTCCAGCCCGGACACGCCCTCTCCCAAGAGCACCCTGTTCGCGGGAAGCATTCGTTCCCAGGTGGAAAGTGAGAGGGCCCTGCACAGCCCATCAAAGCTGATGGCCTGGCCGCCGGCTCGGAGCCACCGCGCGCAGCTTTGAACTTCCTGTGACGTCAGTCGGTGGGGCTGGGCCGTGGGCAAGGTATCGAGCGCCTCCTGGATCCAGAACGGGATGTGCCGCCGATCCCCCATCAGTACCGACCGGCTTGAACAAGACGACCGCACGTCTCGAAGGAAGCAATCCGGCCAATCGGTCATCCACGTGGCCAGCGCGAGCATAATCGGCCTCCTCAAGTAGATCCCCATACGCTCGAACTCTGTGTGCGTCCCAGAGGGCCGCAACGTGCCGTCCCGGTCGATGATTGCCGTGTTAGCCAGGTGCTTCAAGCGCGATGAGGTGAGCGTGTGCACGAGAAATCGGTACCCGTTGAACAGTGTCAGCGAGCTGACCCAGCGGCAGTTCATGCGTGCTCCGCCGCTGCCGGCCGCGGCCACGAGTCGCGCCTGCTGTCGTCGAAGTAGGCTTTTTGACCCGACACCGGCATCTGGCTTGTTCAGGGCCTCGCCGCACGTCGCGCAGCCCCAGCGTTGCCCGCGATCCGGGTGCATCCGGTGAAACATGAAGGGAGACGCGCACGTGGGGCACCGGTCCAACAGAGGGCGCTCATGCTCCAGGCACTCGGTCACGAAGGCGTAGCGCCACTGCTTTCGAGCGTATGCGATGGGCTCCGCCAGGCATTTCGGACAGTATTGAAGCCCATGGTGCCGGCGTACCCGGTGGTAAACACCCAAGGGAAGCACCCATCGACAGCCTGTCCCGGTCCGGCTTTCGCCGGTGACCTTGCCCTGTAGTGTCGTGAGCAGTAGTTCCGACAACCGGCACTCGGAAATGCCCGTCCATTCCGAGAGCACAGGTAGCAATGCAACGGGCATGGTCAGATCGAGGTCGCGGGTCAGCAACGGCACCGGCCCAAACATCATTGAGCAAAGCGTGTGGTCGGAGCGGCCGTTGGCCCGGGCCAGCCGATGGAGCCAGGAAGACATCAGTTCGTCAGGTTGAGGCGGCGGAACGCTGGACCAGCGATTGCCGCGGACCCTCATGGCGTGGCGGCGCGGGCCAAGCGTTTGCGGTCTGACGGGGGGGTCCAGGCCAAGCCTCGGAGGAGGGTTTCGTCAATCCGCGGGGCGTCTGAGGCGAGGGCCACGCTGAGCGCCAGCTCGAGCAAGTCGTAGACTTCGCCCACGAGGCCCTCGGACAACGTGTGGATCAGGGCCGCCATTGCCTTCTTGCCCAGGCCCGAACGCTCCGGCAGCGGCATGTGCTCCTCGAAAGACAGCAGCAGTCGCTGGAAGTCAGCATCCAGCTTCCACGTGGGCAATGTGAGCGGCCGAAGTCGGTTGATCATTTCGTCTGACGATGCCAGGCCCCCGGTGCCGCGGGGTGTGCTGAAGGCCACTACGGGCACGGGCACCTGGTTGGCGATGTACCGCAATGCGTCCATCACGGCTCTGCGCTGTTCGAGTCGGGCGCCAAGAATCTTCTGAAGCTCGTCCAGCATCAACAACTGCAGGCCGGCGATACGCATCGCGACGATGGCGGCCTCGCGCTTGTCGGGCACGGGATCGGTGAGCCGGTAGGGAATCCCCAAGATCGAGAGAATGCGCTCAATGATGGCTGCCTCGGTCGGCGTAGGGACGACCTCCAGCAGCATCACTGGCATTTGCATCTTGTTATCGGCTTCGGAGAAGACCGGCGGGTGGAGGCCGGCAAATCGCATAGCGATCGATGTCTTGCCGTTGTTCGATTCCGAGGTAACCAAATATCCCGGCATGCGCGCCCGGCGCGGCTTGTTCACCAGCTCTTCCAATCGAGCCAGGATGGCGTCGGACGCCGGGTACTTGATCCAGAACTCGGTCTGAAACCAAGCCAAACGCTCGGCTGCCGGCCGACCCAGCATCGCGCGTGTTTCGGCGCTCAGATGGTCCTCAGCCACCGCGCACAACCTCGAAGGACGATATCTCCTCGTCGTCCTCCAGCAGGCCGTTCGTGTTGGCGGGCCTGCTGGGCGGCGCTTGCTGGCTGGCGGGGGTGGCAGCGCCTATTTGTGCGGCTTCAGCCGCCTTCTTCTTTTCGTAGGTTCGCTTCTTCTGATCTCGCTTACGGGCTTCCTTGGTCTCATCGCTCGCATTATTCTTGATCCGCTGGAGCTCCTCGTAGGTATCAAACACGAGGTCCTCATCAACCTCTTCCTTACCTTGGGCTCGCAGGTGCGCTCTGACCTCTCGCAGCTCCCACAGGTTGAGCGAAGGGTGCTCCATGCGCCGGTACGGAATTTTTAGATAGACGTCGCGGTCGGGGTCCAGAAACCAGATCGAACTCAGATCCCGGGGGTCCCGCCGAACAGTGAATCGCCGCTTCCTGCCTGTTTCCGGATCCCGGGCATGAATCCAATGATCGATGCTCGGGTCGTAGTAGGTGATGGTGTCCCAGGTGACGCCATAGGCTTGGACGGTCACTTCCTTGAATGGGAGAAAGTCCAGCCGCAGTCGCATCGGATCCTTGATCGGCGCTTGCAGGCCCGTACCTAGGGTGTGAGCATCGCCAAGAATTCCGGACTCGTACATCCGGATCGGCGGGCGGCCGATACCGTCATGCTTGCTTTGGTGATACACGCCGCACAGATACTTGGTGACATAGGTTTCTGAGTCGGAGAAGGTGAACTCGGCTTCTTCGTGCGATTTGTAGTCGCCTCGCTGGGTAGGGTTTGAGAAGGTCGTCCCGTTGATGGTGTGGATTTCCTGATTGAGCGTGCCAAGGAGCCGCTCGATGTGTCCACCCCAGTGCGGCGTCTTGACTGGCCGCCACTCCAGGTCAAACTTCTGCGCCATCGCCGCCCGAGTGACCATGTCGCATCGGAATGTCTTGTCGTTGTCAGCGTGAACCTTGATCGGCTTGCCCCAGTTGGGCCATTTGACGTCGATGCCATGCGCCGCCAGCCAGCCTTCCTTGGGCAGGATGGCGTGGACCAGGGCCATGCCAACGGAGGTCGCGTTGGGCTTGTCTAGCGAGAGGTAGAAGCCCACGACGCAGCGACTGTAGACGTCGATGACCAGGGTCAGCCACGCCCGGCCGATGTTGCGACGATAGACATCATCGACGATGCACAGATCCAGGGGCGTGTGATCGATCTGCCAGACAGAGTTCGGGTGGGTAGCTTCCTTGTAAGAGCCCGGCACGGGCCGGTGCCGCTTGCGGCCGCGCTCTCCGTCGCGGGCTTCATCCTTTGTCTTGTCAGAGAGCCAGGACACGCGAAGCCTGACGGTATTGGCATGCGGTACTTTCAGATTCGCGCGGCGGCACTTGGGCCCCAGAATCGTCATGACCTTCGAGATCCGCATTTTCTTGTCGGTCAGGTAGTGTTCTTCGATGGCCGCCCAGATGACATCGTCAAGGATGTCGTTTAGCCGCGATCTGCCACGCCCACCGCTGGGGTGTAGCGGCGCCAGCGCTGCAATGCCTTTCTGCTGCTCCCGCTTGAGCCAGCGATAGATGGTGCTGACATGCACGCCGAAGAACGTGGCCACCTCGGCGGCCAGTTTCTTTGATGGCCGCTTTGCCTCCACCAGCGTCTTGAGCTTCTCGCTTCGCGCTACCGCGATATCCCAGTCTTCTTTTGACAGGGTTTCCGTGCCGCTCGAAGACGCTGTTTCCTCGTCAGGGGTTGAGGTCGATTGGGGAGTGGCAATAGCATCTAGGATGTCGGCAATGATCAGCCGCACCTTCTGGCCGTCGCTTTCTCGACGCGCGATGAGATGGGTCAGGTCGAGATAACTGTCGACCAGGTAGGTTTCGCCACGAAGGACGAAGACTCCGCCGATAGCCAGCGGATTCTCTGGCACCGTCGAGCTACTAGTCGACGGCACGGATCGGAGACTGTGGCGTCAGTGGCTGATCCAGGTTGGCCACGATCTCACCCCTGCAGATCAGGTAGTACACAACCGGCAGTACCGCTGCCTTGTCCCACTGGCTGCCTGGCAGCGAGGCCATGTACTGGTGAATGGTCGTTTCGCCCAAGGCGCGGACCGACTCCATCACCTGGTGCTCCAGGATCCAGTCGGTATCCCGACGCGAGTAAGGGAGAAGGAACTTGGCATTGGCCAGCCGCGGGGTCCGAATCTCAACCTCGGTGAGAATCCGGAACCGCCAGCCCCGCTGGCGGGCGTAGCGGCGGCAGGCTTTGAACTTGGGCTTGAGGGTGACCCATTTCCGGAAGATTTCCTCCCGATACTTGATCTCGCACAGCTCCGCCCGCTGGGTCGGCTCGCCGTTCACGGTCTCAATCCGTTCAACCAGGACGTCCGGGTAGTACTTCTGGTTTCCCGACCGGCCAGCAGCGGGCCCGGTCACTTCGGCGGGCTGGGGATGCCAGACCGAGACCTGCTGGTCGAACTCGAGGAGGACGAAGTAGTCCCGCTCCAAGGCGGATTCGAAGGGGCCGGGACCCTCTACCTTCGCGCCGGACGTCATCATTCCGGTCAGCGACCGGCGGCCTAAACCTATCTTTCTGGCGGCTGGGAGCAAGTTTGGGAAGCCTTTCGCATCTTCTGCTGGAAAACTATAAGAAGTCGCAGCCAGTAAGGTTTGAAGTCGCTTCAACTGATGTGCGGTCTCTGGCGTCATTTCGGGCCTCCTTGGCCCGATGGTCGCGAAGACTTCTGGAAATGTCAGCAGCCGCGCAGTCCGCGCGCGATGCCAACATGAAGGTCAACCTGAGATGGGTGCCGGCAGCGCCCGCAGAGGCAAGGCAGGCCGAGGTTGAGAACCTTCGCGCGCAGGTATTGGAACACCCGGGGTATGTGTCGGTGTTGAAAGACGACGCCGCGTCCCGGGCGGCGTTGCACGACTTGGGCAACAACGACTTTGACGTGTACGTCGTTGCCACCATGTCCTCTGGCAAGTCCACGCTGATTAACGCCATGCTCGGGCGCGACCTGCTGCCGGCAGGCAATGAGGCCACCACCGCTACAATTACGCGCATTTACCACGACGAGAACATCGCCGCCGGGCAGTTCCGTGGCAGGCGCTTTGACGCCTCCAACGAGTTGCTGGACGAATGCGAGGATCTGGATCTGGCCACCATGCGTGCTTGGAACAAGGACCCGGAAACCAGCCTGGTGGAAGTGCACGGGCCCGTTCAGACCGCCCATCGCCAAGACCACGCACGGCTTGTGCTTACCGACACGCCAGGACCGAACAACGGCAGCGACGAGGCCCATGGCGTCACCACCATGCGCTACATCCAGGACACCACCCGCAACCCTTTGATTCTTTACGTCCTGAACGCAACCCAGCGTGGCATTACCGATGACTCCCGGCTGTTGAAGCTAGTTGCCCAGACTATTGCAGATGGAGGCCGTCAGGCCAGTGATCGTTTCATTTTCGTGCTCAACAAGATGGACGCTCTGGATGTGGAAGCCGGTGACGACGTGGCCGGAATGCTGGCGCGTACGCGCCTATATCTGCAGGAACATGGCATCCACAACCCACAGATATTCCCTCTGTCTGCCTATGCATCCCGGTTGATACGCTTCCCGGAAGCAGTGTTGTCCAGCAAGGAACGCATCGCCAAAGCCTCGTTCTTAGATTGGTTCCAGAGCGAGCCAAGCATGGACCTGGCACAGTACGCCCCGCTACGCGTGCGTGAGCACGGTCCGGCCGACACCTCCAATGCCACTGCGCTGGAACGCCGCAGCGGGCTGCCTGCGCTGGAGGGAACGGTGGGTGCCTACGTCGAGAAGTACCACCTGCCCGAACGGTTCAAGCGGAGCCATGATGCTATGGCGCGTCTAGTGGACGAGGTCATCAACCGGCACAAGGGCATTGAGGAGCTGGAAGCCGGCAACGTGCAGGCCTTGGCCGCTGAGGTTGAAAAGCTACGGGCACGCTACGAGCAGGGCGTGGATGGTCAGGCGCTGGCAGAACAGCTAGGCCGTGACCACCACGAGCTGACGATAGACGCGGAGAAAGCGCTGGTGCGCATTTCTGGCAAGCTGAACGCTTACAACCGCGAGGACATCGACAGGTTCCAAGGCAAAGTCAGCCCTGCGCAGGCGCGGCAGTTGGCCAAGGAATGGGGGGAGCTCATGAGCTTTCGCTTTAAAGAAATCCTTGGCGCGTACCAGCTTGCGTTTGAGGCCGAGCAAGATGCGCTTAAGAAGGACCTCCAGGAGCGTTACCAAGCGCTAGTTTCGGATAGCGTGGGAGATGTCGATGAGGTGCAATTCCCGGCATTGGCGCGACTGATTCGCAGTGCAGGCAACCTATCGTTCGCTCCCAAGGTGACTCGCGACTATGTGAAAACACGCCCAGTGAAGACGGGCACGCGCGAAGTGATGGACCGCAAGCTGTTCAATCCAGTTAGCTGGTTCAAGGCCAAGACCGTGGACGTGTACGGCGAAGAGGAGTTTGTGGACTTAGCAGAATTCTACAAGAGCGAACAGCAGGAGCCGCAGGCACACTTCAAAGGCCTGCAGGAGAAGGCCCGCGCCGCCATGGTCAGGGAAGGGCAGAAGCTGCGCGATGTATTTGTTGAACATGTGCGTACTGAGCTCCAGCCACGCGTGGCCGAGCTGTTTGATCAAGCCCAAGCCCGCATTGAAGACCGCGACCTGCGCGCAGCCGCGCTGGCCGAGGCCACCGAACTTCGCGGCTGGAGCGAGGCCATCCGCCAGCGACTTGCCAAAACCCTGGCTGTTCATGAGGCGCATGCATGAACACCACGGATCTGCGCACGGGCGAAGGCTGGTTGAACCTAATGGCCGACGTTGCCACGCCCTTGGAAGAGCTGGAAGCGACACTGCAGGCATGGCAGGCCGAAGGATCTGTACTAGTGCCGTATGCCGTAACTGAGATGATCCCGGCACCCGAGCCTGAAAAGGCTCACTGGACGGCGAAGTACTTCTTCCTCCAGGTCAGCCACGCCAGACGAAACTTCAGCGCCGAGCGCGCCCAGCACCTGCTGCGGGTGCGTTCCCACCTGGAGCAATTGGGAGCCGCTGGCTTTGTGAAGCAGGTGAGTATTACGCCGCTGGCGAAAGACGAAGTCAACGCGGCCACTGCGGCAGCAGCATTTTCGCCCTCGCCCAGCTTGGCGAGGGCGCTGGCTGCGAATGATGCAGGCATCATCCGGTCAGCGCTGGTGCTGGAGCTGGCAGATGCCAGGCTGAGTGGCGCGTACCTGCAGACCGCCATGGCCTGTGCAGCAGATCAGAATGCAGCTGTATTTGTAGTGTTCGAGGAAGGGCGGTTCAAGGCGTCGTTGAATAGCAATCGAGGTACCTGGTGTGCCGAGTACCACGATGACCAAGTGGTGTTCCTGGACGCCAATTTCAGCATCGAGCGCTTCCTGCATGTGGTGGATGTTCGCGAGCACTTGCGTCAGCAGGGAACGGCGGGGTTTGTGCCGGTGGTCACGGCCCCGCTGGCTACAACCTTGCCTGTGTGGGTGGGCAGTATGGACAGAGCGCCGTCCCCGCTGCTTAACGACGCACTCCGGGGAGAAGCTCCCAAGGACACTAGGCCTAGCTGGGCAGAGCGCATTGCCAGACTTCTGGCGGCAGGGGTTGCAGCACTTGCGGCATATATCCGTGGGGAGCGCCGATGAACCTGCATTCTACCGCCTCGGTTGCATACACCGGCGTAGCCTTGCGCGAGCGCGCAGTGGCGGCGCTTGAAAGTGCGCGCATGCAGATCAACCGCACCTACCTTTCCGAGCTTGATCAATATGAGGTGCTGCTGCTGCCGCAGGACCAGAAGCAGCTCAGTGCTGCCACCGATGTGCGTCTATACCGATTGTGCCGGCTGGTGCATGAGAATCGCCAATCGGTGCTCGAAAGCTTAACAGCGGCCTACACTGCGCTGGGAGCATCAGGCTACACGGTTATGCTGTACTTGGATTCTGACGGTGAAAAGACCGATGTGTTCATCGGCACACGTGGGGAGCCAGCCCGTTTTGAAGGCGACAGTGCTGGTGCGCTATTGCAGGAAGCATTTCGGGGGCATTTCGCAGGAAGTGCCATGGAATCACTGAGCGCCGGTGAAGTGGAGCAGACGCTGCAGGACCTCGTGTCACCACGCGCCAGCAGCAGTGGCTATGTTTCAGCGGTGACCGGCGTGCCTTCGCTGGCGACCGAAGACGTGCAGCGCTTTGCGCAGGGTCTGGAGCGCTTTCTGGACGCCGCCGAGCGCCGCCGCTACCGCGCCCTGATTCTCGCCGAGCCCCTGGAAAGCCGCCAGTTGGAGAACATCCGCGCAGGTTACGAACAGGTAGCCACCCAACTGGCGCCACTGCAGAAAATGAGCTGGAGCTTTGGTGATCAGGACAGCTACAGCGTTGGCATCACGCTGAGCCGCAGCGTGGGCGAAACGCTGGGCCGGAGCATGGGGCTGACGGAGACGACTGGGCGAAGTGATACCGTCAGCAGCAGCACCACTCACACCACCGGCGCAAGCAGTGGCACTCAAACAGCAACCACTAGTTCGAAGATTGCCGGTGTAGTCACTGGTATCAGCGCGGCTGGTATAGCGCTGGCTGCTCCTACGGGAGGCATTTCTGTGCCCGCTACTATGATGCTGGGATCGGTGGTCCGGGAGGCATTCTCTGGCAGCGAATCGCAGGGAACCAGCACGTCTGATTCCACCGGCACGAGTAACAGCGTCAGTTTGTCCAGCGGGAAGTCAAGATCCAGCACCACCTCCCGCACGTCCAGCGATACCGTTACCGATGGCCGGTCGGACACCACCACCGAAGGTTCTTCCCGCCAGTTGACCTTGGAGTTCAACGATAAGGGCATTGAGCAGCTGCTGCTCCGCATCAACCAGCATCTTGCTCGGGTGGAGGAAGCACGCACCTATGGGGGATGGAGCGCATCGGCGTATTTCGTTGCTGATAGCAAGGCTGGTACCGAAGCGCTGTCCAGCATTTTCCTCAGCCTGGTACGCGGCAAAAACAGCAGCCAGGAGGACTTCGCTGTCACCACGTGGTGCGATGATGCGCGCACACGGGTGCTAGCTTGGCTGGGCCAGCTCACCCACCCCATGCTCCGGAGGCAGCTGCCTGGCCACGGCGCCGCGCACCTGACCACGCCTGCAACGTTGTTGTCCGGGCGTGAGGTGGCACTGCAACTGAGCCTGCCGCGCCGTTCCACATCAACGGTCAGCGTGGTGGAAACCCAGGCCTTCGGCCGCCGCATCCAGCATGTGAACGGCACCGTGCGTGCACCGCAGGCTTGCACCGTGGCCTTGGGGAGAATGCGCCACCTATGGGAGAACCTAGCGCAGCCGGTGGCACTGGACATAGACCAATTGTGCCGCCATATGTTCATCTGTGGCTCCACAGGCTCCGGCAAAAGCAACGCGATCTACAACCTGCTCAAGCAGACCCACTCCGCCGGTGTGCCATTTCTGGTAATTGAGCCTGCAAAGGGCGAGTACAAGCATGTGCTTGGCCATTGGCCGGGGGTACGTGTACTGGGCACCAACCCCATGCAGGCGGAGTTGCTGCGGATCAACCCATTTGCATTCCCTGATCAGATCCACGTGCTGGAGCATGTGGATCGGATGGTGGAGATATTTAACGTATGTTGGCCCATGTATGCCGCCATGCCGGCCGTATTGAAGGACGCCATACTGCAGGCCTACTCGCAATGCGGGTGGGACCTGGATGCCTCATGCAACACGCTTGCACCAAGGGTTTTCCCAGGGTTTGCCGATCTGATGGAATCGCTGCAGCGGGTGATTGCTTCGTCGGACTATGCAGAGGAAGCCAAGTCCAACTACAAGGGCGCCCTGGGTACTCGTGTTCACTCGCTGTGCAATGGTTTAAACGCGCGGCTGTTCGGCACGGATGCGCTGGACGACAGCGCGCTGTTTGACGGCTCCGTGGTGGTGGACCTGAGCAGAGTTGGGTCCAGTGAAACCCGCGCCCTAGTCATGGGCATGCTAGTCATGCGGCTCAGCGAACACCGCATGGCCACCGGCGGCATGAACCAGGCGCTACGCCATGTCACGGTGTTGGAAGAGGCCCACAATCTGCTGCCCTGCAGTGTGGCCAGCGGACCGGAAGGTGGCAGCATCGCGGGTAAGTCGGTCGAGATGCTCGCCGCCGCCATTGCCGAAATGCGCACCTATGGCGAGGGCTTCATTATTGCCGACCAGTCTCCACATGCCGTGGACATGGCCGCCATTCGCAATACCAACATTAAGGTGGTGCTGCGCCTCCCAGAGGAGACCGACCGCCGCCTGATAGGTGGTTCCATTGGTCTGAACGAGGGCCAGATGGCGGAGATCGCACGCCTTCCCTGCGGGGCAGCGGTCATTCACCAAAATGATTGGCTAGAGCCTGTGCTGTGCCAGATGGACCATCTGGCAACAGAATCGGCGCCATTCGTCCCGACCAAAACTGAGAGCACGAGAGTAGATGCCGGGCAATGGCGCACCCAGTTGGCCAATCTTCTGCTCGCCCGGCGCGTTCCACGAGCGCCGCGGGTGGACGTGCGTCTTCTGCGGCAAGGACTGACGGACATGCCGCTTTCCAGCCGGGTACGGTTGGCACTGGAAGCCATGCTACAGGCGCGTATGGAAGGCGCCCCAATGCCTGGCGATGCAGCAGAGGGATTTGATCAGTTAGCAGCGCTGCTGGTGGACGCTTGGGGCTGCCGCCGCGAGGTAGTGGCCATAGGGCGCAACGCGGTGGAGCTGCAGGCTATGCGCAGTCACCTGCAACGTGTTGTCAGCGAGTTGGCGCCGGAAGCGGGGCCGCAGATACGACTGGCAGTGGAGCAGTGCATGATGCGAGATATATATTCCACCGACCAGTCAAAAAAAACACTCTATGCCGAATGGCACAGCTACATGACGGAAGAGACAGCATGATCGACCAGAGCGTGATAGGCCGCGATGGCGGCAGGAACGAGATTCCTTGGGGCAATGGCCAGATGGAGCGCTCCGAGGTGCAGATCGACACTCGCAGCTTGGACACGCCAGTGCATGTCACCCAGGAAACCCGTGGGGATCTCCCACCCGTTTCTGAGGACACCCGGACTGAGCTGATAGACAGCGGCTGGCCGGAATCGTTGGTGAATGACATTGGGAGCGAGGCTGAAGCCAACATCTACAAGAATGCCGGCCTTGAGGCGAAGGAAATCAACGGAAAGCCAGCGCTTGTGCGCACGGATATCGACCTTGAGCAGAAGGACTTCTTCGGCACCACGAACCTGGAGCGCATGGAGGCCGGGCTTGCGCCACTTGACAAGAACGGCAGGCCCATCGATCTGCATCATATCGGTCAAAGGCAGGATTCCTGTTTGGCGGAACTGACCAAGGCTGAGCACTGTGGCAGCGGGAACGACAACGTGCTCCACAACAAACGGCAGGAATCCATGATCAATCGTGATGGATTTGCGAAGGAACGCGCTGAGCACTGGAAAGCGCGCGCAGCCGACTTCAACGCAGGAAAATAAATATGACCCATACTTTCGACCAGCTTGAGGCCGCGCTCAATGCAAGCCAGGCCACTACCCGCCCGGCGCCGACCGAAGTGATTGACCGAGCCGAACAGCAATTGGGGCTTGACTTTGGCACCACGTACCGTGAATACCTTCGTCGTTTTGGCGTGATTGTTTACGGCAGCACCGAGGTCTATGGCCTCGGTGTACCTGACGACTACTACCTCAGTATCTTGGCGGCCTACGATGAACTGGCCCAGGATGCGAGCTACCCACTGGGCGCGTTGCCGTTGGTTGATGAAGGAGATGGCCATTACTACCTTTACGACACCACCGCCAAGGACATCGTGCTTTGGGCGATGCCTAAAGGCGGCCTTGTGCGGCGTATCTCAGAAGACCTAGATGCATTTCTACTGAAACGTCTAATTCAAGACCAGGACGTGTAAGGCTCTTCACCAACTCCCGAAAAGGTCTCTCTGAATCTTTATAAGAAAATACGTGTCGTCTCGGCAACTATAGGCGACACGCTTGATGACTTGATCTTGCTGGTGGTTTCCTTCCACGGAGTTCGTCCAGAAAGCCAACGGCAGTCGAGAAGGCCAAGCGAATCGATGCGACGGTCGGTCCTCAATCACTAAATTTATAGGTTCACAGTCGATCATTTGCAGCGGGCTTACGTGTTGCAACTTAGCGGGATCTACCCATCACCTCCTACATACAAACAAAAATTCTCTAGGAGCATACATGACAGGAAGTCAATGGGGCCTGCTGGCTCCGGAACAGCTATCCAGCACACGCCGCACACGCACCTTGGGCTTGGGGGCATCCGTGCGTCAGTTCAACGAACTAGCCGTTCCGGGCATAGGCGGCGTGCGGTACGGACGACAAGTGCTATTCACCGCACTCAGCATGGCAGTGGCCAAACGGGTAGAACATTGGAACGTTCGGGTTACCCACATTGAAATAGCCAACGCGATCGAAGCGGTAGCTTGCATCATTGGCTACAGAGAAAACGGGTGGACTGCAAACCCACGTCTGCGAGGACGGAATAAGTTGCCGGACGACGCTACATCGCCTAGCTTCAAGAGCGCACGCAAGCGCAACTTCCATGTGGCGCAGCCAATGCGCATGTCCACTGCCCAGGCCCTACCATCACTGGGACTGGCTGATACGCAGAGCGCTCGCTTCAATGCATTCGAATGCAATGACAACGTCGACGTATTCCTCTCCCTCTCTTTGGAAGGCCTGACCGTAGGCAACAACAATGTGCTAGATCACCTGAGCTATTGGGTGTGTGGCAGCCAGTTAAAATGGGGAAGCAACGGCTTAACAAAAGCCCTTAATCCGCTAAGGCCTTTGCCCCCCTCTGCAAGTGCGTGGCTGAAGAATTCACTGTTGCAAGGTCTAGCACTCAACCCAGTCCTGCGCCAACGCCGCCAAAACGCATGGCAATGGATCACTCGCCTGCGAAGTCAGCCAGATACTGTGGAGTCGCTGGCGGACGCGAAGGCGCCAGCAGAACTGGATCAGCAGCACTGGCATGATCTGCGCGCGGGTGCACAGTTGGTGGCTGTACGTGAAGCGGCGATAGAGGTGTTGAACTCCGTAGAGCAGGTACTTGAAGCTCGTAAGGTTCGCTCACTGTCACTTACTCAGAAACTCCCGGACCCTGTGACTGTAGCCCTCAAAGCACTCGGAGCGCAGGCGCGAACATTCCTGACGCTGCGTCACCACGATGAGGATGCCAACCTGTTTTGCAGCGAATGCCAGGCTGGCGACGTCAACGCCCTACGCGCGCTGCTGCAGCGCGACGATCAAGTACTCCGTTTGGTGGACGACTGTGCCCGGCCGGGTCCCGCCTATACCGGTCATCCACCCGTCGCTCTTCTGAGTGCCGAGAAAGAAGCCGATGGGGAAGCTGAAGCCGACGACCGCACAGTGGCCGTACCGGTGGGTGTGTCCTACCGCGTCAGAAATCTCTACTTGCTACAGATGGATTTGGACGACACATCGGAACGCCAAACGGCTGAAGAATCGGAGAGGAAAGCCGTATGAGCGGCGTGAAACACACGCCTAAGTCATTGCTGGGCCACTTTGCACCGCCAGAGGGCTTTGCAGGGATGTTCGGCTGGGTCTGTGGCTTCTCGGCCGATGTCCGATTCCTCAACGAAGCAACGGATCGATTCATGGGCCAGAGTGTCTATCAGCGTATGCGCGCTGGGGAAATTCGGCTGGCACTCATGCTCGACCCAGGCCAGCCCGCACTATTGCCCACAGCTGTTCCGGGCTTGACCCACTTGCCGTTGCGCAATGCGGCCAAACGCCCGTTCCGCTTGTTACATGCCAAAGTCGCTTTACTGGGCTTCCGTCATGAACAGAATGCGAGCCGTTGGTGTGTTCGGCTCGTGGTTTCTACCGGTAACTGGACGCAACAGACGGTGGAAGACAGCCTGGACCTGGCTTGCGAAGTGCAGGTTTTCAGCGAGCAGCTTGGTCCGAACTGCGCTCAAGAGTGTGCTGACATCAAAGCCGCCACGAATCTCTTTTATGCACTACGAGACCTGCACGATACCCGCCTGCTGGATACCGGCATTCCGCTGTCTGGCGGCGACGCGTCTCTGGCTTTGGCTGCGTGGCTGCAAGCGTGCGGGAAGTCGCGCAACAATCCAGACAAGTTGTCACCGCGATTCATCGACAGCCGCAGACAACCACTATTCAACCAGATCCTCGGCCTGGCACAGATACGCGGACCCAATAGCTATGTGGCGATGGGGTCTGGCTTCTACGAAGGTCAGCCCGGCGGCACGGAAACATGTGCCACTACCCGACCAGCAGTTCCAGTGGCCGTAGTGAACCGCCTGAAGTCTGCCAATCTGCTAAAGCGGAACGGTCAGGTGGAGCTGTACGTAAATCCATCGGCCTGCCAGTCCATCGCGGGCTCCGTGGCCTATCTGCTCGAGCAGACCGGCCACGCGATCGCGGTGCATGCGGCTGTACCGCCCAAAGCACTCTATGGAGAAAACAGCCGACGCACGTTGCATGCCAAGTTCCTGTTTGCGGCTCGCTTAAACGAAAGAACCAAGGCCTGCATTAACGCGTGGCTCTACCTGGGTTCAGGCAATTTCACCCCCGCTGGGATGATGCAGCGAATGTCGCGAAGGGGCGGCAATCTGGAAGCAGGCGTGGTCCTTTTCCTGGATGACCTCTACTGGAGCGGCCGTCGCAAGGACCAGGCAATGATTCGAGACCGCTTGCCAATTGGCGGACCACAACTAGATGCTAACGCGCCGGCTCTATCTCCCGGTGAGGCATGGCAGCCCCCCGAGGCTGAGAATTTCTCTGGCCCCCTCGCGCTCCTGCACTGGCGGGTAGAAGGCATTCTTGCTGTAGGCCCGGATGTCGAACGGCTGCAAACACTGCCTGAAGATATTGAGGTATTGGACGAATCCGGAGTGGCATGTCTCCGGATTCCCGAAGGCTATGCCTGGACAGGCTCCCCCCCCAGAATGGTACGGCAGCGCTGGAGCGATGCGGGCACAATCCGAGAGGCT
Source organism: Stenotrophomonas sp. STEN023 (assembly GCF_056760135.1). Classification (NCBI taxonomy): domain Bacteria; kingdom Pseudomonadati; phylum Pseudomonadota; class Gammaproteobacteria; order Lysobacterales; family Lysobacteraceae; genus Stenotrophomonas; species Stenotrophomonas sp. STEN023. Next base: position 17,126 of record NZ_JBRREF010000053.1, read on the forward strand.
TGGGTGCCAGTGATCGACGAGTATGGTCGCGTCTCCGCAACGCCGCTAGAGGGCATTGAGCTTGTCGATGCAGAACAGCAGCTGCTCGCTTTCCCGACCATACCGGAACCCGAGATGGAGGAGTTCGAAGTCGACGAGGACGCCGCAGACATCGGACCGGGTAACTCATCCAAGCGCAAGCGCACCATCCGTCGCGTGGTATCGCAGGGTACGGCGATTCGCCAAATGATGGGCTTGCTCGAACGCATTGCTTCGCGACAGATTGAGATATCTACCTTGGATTGGCCACGATGGTGCGTGCGTCTGGAGCAGACCCTATGCCAAACACATGACAGCGCGGCTGTGGCACAGTTCGTGGCAATGGGGCTCAACCCGCTCTCGCCACTGCGCGCGGCGCCTTTCCGCCCTCAATTCGCAGAAGACCCCGCCAGTGACGCAGGCGCGATTTACGAAGCCGCGCTTGACCGGGTGGAACGGGCATGGAAGACCCAAGGACTTACTGCATTGGATGGCGGGGCATGACTGGGGCGTTGGATTGGAATGATGTGGTTCAGCATGCGAAGTTGCTACTGAAAAGTCAGCTGGTGCAAGAAAAGGGGGCTCTGCCACTGAACGATGGGCAGCGCGCCAGCCTGCTCGGGCTCTGCAAGCGGCTCACGAGGAACGGCGTCATCTTGGCCGATGAAGTCGGCATGGGAAAGACACGCATTGCGGTGGCCTTGGCGCTTTGCGTGGTTCGCGCCGGCGGACGTGTTGCAATCGTTGCTCCATCGGGGCTGGGTGGACAATGGCAGCGAGAGTTGTCGCCCGCAAAATTGCACACGCCGGACCTACTGCGCACCTATCTGCAGTATCTCGAGGCTTGGACACCCGGCACCACTGCCAAGCCATGGTTCAGGGAGCCTGTAGTACTGCTCTCGCATGGTTTCAACCGCTGGCCCCAGGGGCGCCTGCCAGATTGGCGCTGGTCGCTGCTGCCGGAAGTGCTGGCACGCTACCAAAAGGACGTGCTGGGTAACGATCTGCCCTATGGATACCGTGGGTGCACAGTGCTCGACGACTTGGAGACGCGCGCTGCGGGGGCGTCCATCGCTGGCTATCTACGCGAGCTTCCGCGTCGCTCGTCGGCTCGGCACATCATCGATAACGTGAGCGAATCCATTCCTGTCTGGAAGCGGTCAGCAGAACCAGAACATCATGGAAGCCAAGGCACGCTGCGCAAACACCTGGACCGCATCACGGGACTGGGCCTGGGCATTTTCGATCTGGTTGTCATCGACGAAGCGCACAAAAGTCGAGGAGATGACAGCCTATTAAGTTCCTTGCTGGCTAACGTGCTGGTGGAGAACGTTGGCTCGCGGCGGCTCGCAATGAGTGCAACTCCGGTAGAGCTTGATGCCGTGCAATGGCAGCAAAGTTTGAAACGGATTCACGTCGAGCAGGAGAGCGTGCCTGCAACCATCGACGCGTATGTGAGGTGCGTGGAGGCATTGCGTCGCTCGCCGCACGACCCGAAGGTGGAGGCCGCCTATGTGGCAGCTGCGGCCAACTACAAGGGCGCCTTAGATCCTTATGTGCTCCGTCGCGACAAGCGTGAGGATACGGCCGTTCGCTCGTTCGTTAAACATACGCACCTACCCACCAACGCCTATCGCGATGTCGCAAAGCTGCCGGTGCGTTTGGAATCGATGTCTACGTGCTGGAAGCAGGCGGTTTGTGCGGCTGAGGCCCTTTCATTTGTCAGTGATATGCGCCATGACAGCGACGGCAAGCTCCAGCGTTTGACTATGGGCAACGGCCATGGTGTCGCCCGGCTGATTGACGAGGTTCTGGACAAGGAGGAACAAGACACGCCTGAGCCTGTGGACTCACCCCGCAACAACCACGAAGAGAAGCGGAAATGCCGCGCAGACTGGTGGAAAGAACAGATGAAACGTGCCCTCCGGCCAGATGTGTCGGGCGAAGACGTGCTGTACTCGCACCCGGCGCTCATCGAGGCAATGACCTTCATCGAATCAGTTGCTACTGACGAGAAGGTGCTTGTGTTCGCACGCTATCGCGAGCCGATGCAGGCCCTGATGAAGCTGCTCAACGCACGCGCAATGCTGCGCTCACTAGAACATGGCACTGTATGGCCGCAGAGAGCCATACCAGAGGATGAAGTACATGCAGTGCGGGTCGCACATCGGCAGCTGTATGGTCGCGAGGCCGATCTTGCCGCACTAGATGATCAATTCCGAAAGGCCTACCGGGAGTTGGAGAGCAGCCGCCAGCGGTTCCGTAATGGACTAGTGGCGAAGCTGCAGCAGGGGCTTACCTCACTGGATGCCAAGCTACAGACCAACTATGGCCAGTTGCTTGCACTGCTGCTGGAGTCCTCATTACCGGCAGCGAATGCGACGACCGGGCACAGCAGTTTGGCAATCGTGGCGCGCGCGCTATCCGATCACTTAGGTGATAGAGCGGACTCTGCGACGCCAGCGGAACTGACAGGGACATTGCTAGAGCTCGCACAGGCGGCGGCCAACCTCGACACAGCCACCGATGCAGCGGACGACATTGCCCAAGGTGATGCCCGGTCGCCCCGGGGTTGGGCTGCGATCCTGAAGCAGCTCGACAACGACTACTCACACGCCAGCGGACCCTTTGCGCGTCAGCTGCACGGCGGAATCGAGCCAGGCACCCGTCGACTGCTCCAACTTGCATTTAACCGACCCAACGCCTTCCCGCGCGTCTTAATCGCTCAGTCCATGGTCGGACGCGAAGGGCTGAATCTTCATGAATCATGCCGTACCGTCGTCCTGTTGCACTTGGAATGGAATCCAGCCGTGGTGGAACAGCAGATCGGCCGCGTAGATCGACTCGGCAGCCTGTGGGAACAGAAGTTGGAAATAGCTATTAGGGAATGCGTTCAGGCGAGCGAAGTGCCTCGAATTCGTGTACGCCAAGTTGTCTTCGAAGGTACATACGATGAAGGGCATTGGCGTGTTCTGGAGAAGCGATGGGATATGCTCCGCGCACAGCTTCATGGGGACATTCTACCGATGCATGAAAACACCGAATCTGATCACCAAGCACTGCGTGATCGGATACTCATAGCTGCGCCGCGATTTTCGCCTATGGCGTCAGATTCAGAGGTGCCTACAGAGAACTAAGAGCCTTTTAGCAGTGGCTCTCTGCGACGCGGATACCCATTGTCGACAGAGCGCCCCCAAAGGCGCAGATCACTCCTTACATCAGGGTTCAGCTCAAAAGTAGACATTTGGCCATTCAACTGACCTGCAGCCGGCCGACGATACTATCCATGTGGCGCAGACAAGAAGGCTGTCGCTTCTGGCCGGAGTATGAGTAGCAGCGATTGAAGACAAGCCATAAGCCAGCGCTTTCAGTTCCGTCGCCATGAAGGCTTACGACGCCACGAACCGCCCCCCCGACTCCATGCAGCTGTTAGCTGCGGGATTTCAGGTCGTAATCCGCTGGAAACACCATGCTCACTTGTTCAGAATGCAAGGGATTAGAACCACAGAAGGAGCTGTTAAGTTGAGTCCCGCCAAAGTGCCCGCAACGCTTCCATCCTCACAACTGCGCTCATCAAAGCGTCCTCTGGTTACAACCGTTATTGCGCCGCGCGTGCGTCCGAGCAGCAGGTACAACAGCAGCCAAGACCTGCCCGATCTCAACTGCATGTTCGACCGATTGCTCAACCAGATTCATAGCAAGCACAACAATCGGCAGAATGATCCACGCCCCTTCGAAGTCTTGTGGAAGAAGACATGCGCAGAGCTGGGGAAACGAAAGAACGCCACTGCGTATGCTCAGTGGAAGCAGCAATCAATCATCAAGAATGCAAACGACTACGAAACACTTAGCAATGAACTCGCCCAGACGTGGGCGGACACTACGGTCACACAGGACGAAGATGGTCATCAGACATGCATCTTCTCGTTTCCTGAACGTTTCGAAGAACTGAAGCGTCAACACGAAGAACTGAAGCCACGCGCGAAGATCAAGATTGACGACATTTTGGAAGTCGCAATCGCATATTGGATCGAGGCACGGAACGCGTTCAATGAGCAAGACTCTTCCCGAGCTCTCCACGCGCTGCTGGAATGCAATTTCTACCTAGGAATGACCTACTCCCCAAAGACAGAGTCAGAGTCAAAGAGAGAAATCGCATCCAAAGCGCCTATGACGGCCCAGAAGGGCGTTGTCGGAATAGCGATTAAGGTGATGAAAAATTTCACTTTCCCTGAGAATGAGAAGAACGTTGGCCGTCTCCCACAGTTGATAGTTCAGCAGATGAGGAGCTACCCAGGGGGCACTGAAGCGCTGGAGGCATATGACGCCAATACTAAGAAGAGAACAAGGACGGAAACGCCCATAGATGAGCGCTTTGCCGAGGCGATCTTCAACTGGGTGAACTCAGGAAAGAAGCAGCCCGAACTCACGGCCGCCTATCAACAACTCGTTGATAGATTTGGGAAAAATGGAAAATGACAGAAAGCCAATCATGTCAATTCACAAATACTTATAAATGTAAAGACATTGGCTAGCTAAGCGATTCCAAGGTGAATTGGATTCCGTGATCCTTTGTTCAACGCAGCGCAATTGCGCGCTGCGAGAATCCAAAAGGATAACGACAATGATCCACCGATCTTCTTCAATCGCCCCCGCCTTTCCAGGCGCCAACCAATGTGCCGTCGGCGAAAGAGCCAGCACAAACGGCCTCTACCAAGGATCTGGTTCCTTTGCAGATGAGGCACTGGAACGTTTGGAGTCCATCCTCCGATCACTCCAATGCGGTCCAGCCCAGGACCAAGCAATCCGCCTCCCTGAGGTGCTGTCCATTGTGGGCATCAGCAAGAGCACTTGGTATGCCCGCCTTAATCCGCGGCTGCCGTCCCATGACCCCCGAGTCCCCAAGCCTTTCAAGCTGGGCACGTCCGGCCGCTCTCCTTCAGTGTGGTGGCGGTCGGAAGTGATGGCCTATGTCCACGCCTGCGCCAATGCGCACGCGGCGTACTAAGGAGGGCGGCCATGAATAACAGCACTCCCCCGTCCATTGGACACGACGACAGCTTGCAGGACCAGGCAAACCGCTGCGCCGATGCGCTGAAGGCGTTGCAGCCCAAGCAACAGCATCGGAACACCCAACTGTTCGCCATGCTGTACCCAACCATCTTGGAGCTGTTGGATAGGCAAGTGACCCAGAAGGCCATCTTGGAGGTCCTTCAGGCACAAGGCCTGAAGCTGCATCCCGCGCGCTTCAAGGAACTGATGGATCTCCAGGCGAAAGCCATGGGCAAAATCGCTACCAGCAAGGACAGCAAATGAACAAGCACATCCCCTCCTTCCCATTTCCGGCGAATCATTTCTACGAAACTGTCGAGCTGGCCTTCGACGAGGTAATGGATGCCGTTCAATCGCCGGATGCAATGATTGCCAGCTCGTTCCTGACTGCCATGTCCGTTGCCTGCCAGGCTGACATCGACATGATGTTGCCCATCGGCCATACGACCCCATGCGCACTCTTCCTGGCTACCATTGGGGACTCGGGTGAGCGCAAAACGTCAACCGACAACCTTGTTTTGAAGCCGATCTATGAGTACGAACTTGCACAGACTGAAGCCTACAAAGCTGCTTCGGAGAAGTACAAGGCCGAGCGTCGGTACTGGAACGCTACTCAGAAAGCACTAGATCGAATGATTGCCAAATCTGTTCTCGATGAGCCGCGTGAGTTGCGCGAACGCTACGATGCGTGCATGGCAGCGGAACCCTCCAAGCCCGCACTCAAGCGCATCGTGCTGAAGAACACTACGGAGCGCGCTTTGATCAATGCGATGCGAGGGCAGAGCAAGTCCATAGCACTTCTTTCAGATGAAGGCGAAACCTTCGTGAAAAGCGGTGCGGCCCGCGGTCTTGGCACGCTCAATAAGGTATGGGACGGCCCCGCTATCGCGACGCTTGATCTTGCGAAAGAGATCATCGAGGTCTACGCCCCTCGACTGACGCTCAGCTTCATGATCCAGGAAGGGCCTTTCAACGCATTTTTGGACAAGCCGAACAACATGGCACGAGCTTCCGGCTTCTTGGCCCGCTTCTTGCTGTGTCATCCCGAGTCAACGCAGGGTCACCGGGTGACCAAGAACCGGCGCGAAGACGGCAGCTCGCGCCACCCTGCGCTCGACGTTTTTCACGGCAGGATCACCGAGCTCCTCCACGAACGCGATACTCGCCATGCTACCGGTGATCGCAGCAAGAGGATTCTTCGCTTCTCCCCCGATGCAAGGGCAAGGTGGGTCGAGGCTCAGAACCTGATTGAGCTGCAGATCGGGAAGGGCGGCGCCTATGAGGAAATACGCGACTTTGCCTCCAAGTCCGTAGAGATTGCCAGCAGGGTGGCTGGCATCCTTCATCATTTCGAGGGGCTTGAGGGCGATGTAGTCGAGCGATCGACGCTGGAGCGTGCGCTTTCCATCGTCGAATTCTATTTCAGGGAGTTCAAGGAGAAGTTTGGTAGCCACAATCAACTTCCTGAAGACGAGAAGGACGCGTTGGCATTGAAGGATTACTTGTGCTCGCGCTATTGGGAACGCGACTACAATCACGCACCTCGCAACGATGTCCGGAAAAATGGGCCAATCCGCCACCAGGGTCGGTTTTGCTCTGCCTTGGACTTGCTGGAGGCAGACGGAGTGATTCGAGTGGAGCGGGAGAACTACCTCCAACGCTCAGGCAGGCACTTGATCATACTTAACCCGGTCGTCTTCGGTGCCAGGGGTCATCTTTAGGCCTTCCAAGGTTTTCACTATGGCCGCCCTTCGGGGCGGCCTTTCTTTTTGAAGCCAAGTAAAACGTCCGAGCGCGTTCAACGTCTTTTGGGGGCCGACAACAGTGCACGGAATGCTACTTTGCCCTAATTGGGGCAAAGTAGCATCGAGTGCGAGATGCTTTGGGGGAATGGTCCGAGTCTTTCGGACCGCACCGGCAAGAAGATCAACGAATGCCTTGGCCCTGAAATGCCCGCCTTCCATCGACGTACGCCAGCCTCTCCGTTACTGACATTGACCTGATCCGCGCGGGCCCCAAGTGACGCTCAGGGCGACGTGCGACACCCTGCTGCTCCAACGTCCTGTGGTCGAGCACTCCCTCAAAGCCGTGCCGTTCCAGATGGCCATTGAGCACAGCAGCCACATTGCACCGCAATGCAATCAACCTGTCACGCAACTGCACACGGGTCATTCCGCCGCCATCTTTCCTACACCCACCTGCATCAGGCCGTACACCGTTGTATCGCCGGAACATCTGAAGCTCATCCCGTTCGATAGCGTCTGGCAACCGATCCGACACCATCAGATGCATGTGCGTATTGACCCTGGCATCGAGTGAAGCCTGGGGCTCATGCACCGCGAACTGATATGGCTTGGATCCCGCCAGCAGTCTGACAAGGTCCTCCACCAAGTCGCGGAGACCCGATATACCGATTTCATTGGGAAGCGCGACGATCATTTCCCGATACGCGCTTCCGTTCTCCCGCTCGTGCGCATCAGCAGCTTTCCATAGCTTTACTGGATTGCCGTCTGCCCAGAAAGGTAAGTTCCCGCTACCGGTCAGCACCAGATCGTCTCGTCCTCGAAACTTACCCTGCCTGGCTATGTACAGGCTGTGCGGTGCCGCCCTGCCTTTGCCACCGGTCTTCACTTCGAAATGGAACGTGGCCATATGGAGCCTCTCTCTTGAAAAAAAGAAAAGGCCACCCACGCTAGTAGGTGACCTCTATGGAGCGGCTTAAACGCTGCCGCGCTAGGTTGCCAGAGAGAAACGGTAAGTGCGCAGCCCCTTCTTTACCGCCCCTTCTGTTGCACGCTAGGCATCTGAAGGAGGATTGATTGGCTTCTCACGTCTATCCAGCATCTCTCATACCTTATGCATGTTTGTGTAGAAATTCACAGCAAGCATCATGCTCTGCCATCAAAGCGCTTGAGCAGTGCCGTCATCCTCGGGATAGATCTCCAGCCACTTCCCATCTTTGAGCAGGTAGTCCACCTCGTACTCAGCCGTCGGGCAACACATGGCATCACCCTCGCCTTGCCCTAGCTTCTTCATCTTCACCATCCCATCGCCGTAGGATATGCCCTGCACCTCCTCTCCGTAGCCCGACACCGGTGTGGAATAGATGAACTTCAACTTCCCGCTCTCACTGAGGAATGCAGCCAGGTGCATGGAGTAGGCATTGCTTCCGCCTCCTCCCTCCAGTACGAAAAGCACGGCGCGATCCTCGACACCATCACCGTTCAGATCACCCTTCACGATCTTGCGCGCACCAATATTCTCTTCGTCGTGCCCGTTCATCGCTGCATGCGGAGCAAGCGCCTCATTGATTGCAACCTCATTCTCCGCCTCTGACGCTACGGGAGCGGTCGCAGAGACAGGTGTACAACTCACCGCCTGAACCTGCTCCACTGTCAGCCCTGCAGGAACCTTGCATCCCGCCAGGTTGATGTCGCCTTCTCGCGAAAGCGTCTCTGCCTTCGTGCAAGCCGAAAGTGCTACGGCTGAGAATACTGCAGCCACGAACAATCCTTTTATCTTCATTGATAATCCTTCGGAACCCCTGAGGGCATTGGTTGATTTAGCGTGGAATGCACTAGGGCATCTACACGCATCATTGAAACGACTCTGAAAGCTCCCTGGCTCAGCGGGCGCGTGTCGGAACTAGGGACCACCCTGCGCTGGGCCTGCAGTTAGGCTCACCGGCACTGGCCAGCAGCTACCTGTACTTGCTCGGCAAAGCCCATTGGTGGATAGCCACGCTCGTCTATGGCGACCAACCCCTCTTCGCCGTAATGCTCTTGTAGCTTGTCCATCGTGCAGGAGCACTGTGCTTTCGGGGCACCGCTGCTCATGCAGCTATCGATGAACTCGCCCCGGACTTTGTCCAGCTGGCTTTTGCAGCCACCGAGTGACACCAGAAGCATTGCTAGCAGAGAGATTCTGATCAGCATGCTTACCGCCTCCTTACGAGCGCCAGTACGGCGATGATCACGAGGACCCAGATCACGCCACTGATCAGCTTGCCGATCGACGGGAACATCACTGCTGGCCACACCAGGGCTTGGCCCAGGTTGTAAAAGAATCCCTTGTACGCGTAGCGCCCCCAGATATCGAAACAGACCGCAGCTATGAGTACGGTTACGCCGTACATGCCTATCAAGTACCTCATGTGTTTCCTCGTTGGTTGGAGTTAGCGGGTTTGTTTCAGATGCTCACTGACGGCCTCGAACAGCAGGCGCAGGTCGTCGGGGTTCGGAATGCTCAAGCTGATGAACGGCTCGCCATGGATCCGTACGTGGGCGCCGTGGGCAGTGATCTGGGTTAGGCAGCCCAGCAGCCGGATATCCACCGATTCGAACTTGGCCTTGCCCCGGATCTGGGCCTCGGTGATCAGCACGCCTTCCCTGGCACCACCGAATACCGTGTCGTCGATGAGCACGACTATGTCTTGGGCTCGCAGTCCTTCCCCGTAGCTGTCCAGAGCGCCCAGGAGCTTCTTCCTGGGGATATGGGGAGCCACGAACACGCGCTCGAAGGGCTCATTGCTGAACTCGAGCCCTTCCAGTGCTTCCCGAAGTGAGCGGAGCGGCGGAGGCTCTGAGGCCCTGGCTCGCTCCCTTCGGGGACCTGGGTCAGCGGGCCCGGCCGACGCTTGGGTACGGTCGAAGCGCTCGCGTTGGTCCGGGTCCTTGAGGACCGCGTAGGCCTTGTTGACGGCCTGCATCTTGGCGGTTGCCCATGCCACGGCAGCCTCGTCACCTGCGGCGTACCGATCAGGGTGGTACTGGCTTCGCCGACCCTTGTAGGCCAGTTCTATTTCCCAGATGGGTGCCTCGGGGCGGACCCCGAGGACTTCGTAGTGGTCTTCTTCGAACATCCCTTTTCCCTGCAGAGGCGATAACCGAGCGGTCTTTTGCCCGAACTCGATTGCTCGCTGCTCAATTCCGCTGCCCCAAGGGGTCTAGCTCCTTACTCGACCTTTGCCTTACCTCAATGCCCGCAATGCTAATCGTAGTATGTCGAATAGTAGTATTCAAATCGAGACCATCTGCCGATGGCTCGTGCATCCCACGAAACTCGATTGGTCACCGTTTTCGCCGGAAATGTCCGTCGATTGAGGAAAGAACGTGGACTCTCTCAAGAAGAGCTGGCCGAGGCTGCCGGTGTCCATCGGACATACGTAGGCATGATCGAACGCGGCGAAAAGAACGTGACGATCTACAACATCGAGCGAATCGCAATAGCTCTTGATGTCCCTCCGGGATCTCTTCTCGATTGAGCGTATGGATCTGAAGGGGTTGGAATGCAGACCCTCTCACCCCTAGAGGTCGGCCGCCTCCTCAATCTCTAGCGCCTCGACCAAGCAGGCTCCGGCTCTCATGCGAAGCCTGCTAGCGGCCTCCCTCACCTTCGCCCTCTGCCGCCAATTTCCAGCAGCAGCGCGCTCTATCTCCCGAGCCTGTCGGTCTAGATCAGCCGCTTTGGCACGAGCCGTTGCCGCTCTGGTCATTGACCAGGACGTCTCCGTTTCCTTCATGCTGTTCTCCTAGGTATCCGGGCCTTAGATCTGCCCGAGCTGAGCCATCGAGGTTCCTTGGCTTGCCGACACCACCAGGTGGTCGACGACCCTCACCTCCACCATCGCCAGTACTTCCTTCAATCGCCTGGTGATGGCTCGATCCGCATCTGACGGCTCGCAATGCCCGCTGGGGTGGTTGTGAGCCAGAAGGACCGCCGCCGCGTTCAAGGCCAAAGCACGTTGGACGACAATCCGCGGATGGATCTCAGCACCATCTATGGAACCTGAGAACAGCCGCTCTACGGCGATCAGGCGGTTACGGGCATCGAGGAACGCCACCTCGAAGTGCTCGCGGATCTCATGCCCTAGACGCAGGCGGAAGAACCTGCCGGCAACATCCGGATCTCCCAATAGGAGGCCACTAACCATTGCTCTGCTCTCAAGAATTTCCAATGCCTGAGAGAGGACGGAGCTGTCACGCTCGTTCAAACCGCTAGGTAGCGCTTCCACGCGTTGTTTCTGCAGCGAGACGTTCATGCGGCTTCCCCTAGCAGTTCCTTCCAGGCCTTCTGCTTTAGCAATGCGCCCTGGCCGAACCAGGCCGCATCCAAGCGATTCTCCGTACTCTGCGCCCGCCGATGATGGTCTACGAATTCGGTGATGCTGTTGAGGAGGCCGAAGGCGGTGCCCTTACTAGTCTTCAAGCTAGCCCCTCTCCCCTGCCCGTCATACAGCGCCCGCACCTTCGCTACAGCCTGCTCATTCACGACTGCCTTTCCATTCTGAGCAGCCGGATACGTGAGCAAATTCCGCAGCACCCCATCAACCGAATCAGGGTTCACCGGTGTCTCACAGAGGATCCGCATCCGTTCCACGAAGCCATGCCAGCCCTCAGCAGCAATACCCAACTGGCCTTTGACCCTGTCAGCATCGAAAGCACTGCGGTGCGGGACCTTGATGGCTCCGGTTCGATCCCCCACAGCGATCTGCAGGGTGTTGTTACACACCACGCGAACTGAGGTGAACTGGGCGGTGGTAGCCAGCGTTCCGTCACAGGCCGTAGCCAGAAGAAGGTAGCCATTGACCTGGTCCTGGCCCTTCAGGGCCACGCCTTGCCCAGTGCGAGCCAATGCCCAAAACTTCCGCCCGCCGCGCAGAACGCCTGCGGTCTCCAACTCGAAACCGCTGTAGCGCGTCAGGTCGCGGTAGAACTCCAGGATCTCCCGCGGCTGGACGACTTGATAGCGCTTGGACACCACGGCCAGCGGTCGCTTGGTGTCAGAACGATAAAGCACCTTTTGCCCGGGGAATGCCCGAACGGGATACTGATCTTCGGCCTCGGCGGCGAATCGCACTTCGGCCTCCTCCAAGGACCAATTCATGCCGGCGCGCTCGCGCCATACTTCAATAGATTGCCCTGGAGCCAACTGGCTTCCGATGCCATGCCATGGGACTTGGCCTGCATAGGCCATGGTTTCAACGTGATGCATCTCGGTCTCCTTTCATAGATGGCATAACGCACAAGGCCCGGACAATGCCGGGCCTTGTGGGTCTGTTAGGTTAGTAGACGACTTAGTCGTAAGAATCGCGCCCGGACTGGTCGGGACGCGTGAACGAACATCGGGCTACAGCAGAGAGAATCGCGGCTGCGACGATGAAGACGCAGTAAAGGAATTCAGACTTATCTTTCATGCTTGGCACTCAATGCGATAGCGCTAGCTTTTGGTCCAGCGCGAAGCAAGAGGATCCTGCTTCACTGAAGTACTAAAGGTCTGAAATACTTTTAAATCTTCGGTCGATCCTATCCCCGGGGCGTTCATCCCTCGGCTTGACGACCGCTGACCGCCGGCTACCGACTAGGAGAAGACGCTCAACGCCTCAATGAGGCCGCGCCGCAAAGCGGTGTCGGCTCGAATGAATTGTTAGACACGCTCAAGGCTTTTCATTTTTAAGCTCATCAATGTTAGGCGTCTCATCCCGGATTAGCTTGAGCAACTTCAAAAATGCTGACCCACCGGGTTTCGAAACGTCAAAGCCGCACTCAGCCAGAATGTTACGAAGCATGGGATCACCTGGCAGGAATGATCCATTTTCTATGCGACTCATGTCGGTTTGCGTAGTCCCGCATGCTGCAGCCACATCAGTTTGCTTGAGGCCATCCGGCTTGCCGGGACGCTTGTACGACCGAGTGGATTTTATAAGGATGCCAGCGGTAAGCTGGAGAGATTGCAGTTGTTGCTTTAGCAATTTTGCCGAAGCTTTTCTAGGGGTATTTGCATCACCTGCCATGCGACTCTCCTTCAATGGACCTAACCACCTAATAGACGGACCCGTGGGTCCGGATATACGAATTTCCCACAAAGCACAGCATGGTGAGCTGTCCGCTTGATACAGCTCGATCTTAGGACGACTGGGGCCAGCTAACAAGCCAGCGTTTACCCGGACCCAATACTAGGCTCGGCTGTCTCACCAATGCCAGCTATGGGCGGCGGATTCAACTGATCGATGCAACACACTAGGCCTGCCATAGGCAGCGGGAGTGTTGCAGATGAAGTACCAACAAACTGTCGCGTTATCGATTGAATACAAGGTCGAAATCGGACATCGTTAACAACCAGCTCACCATTGGGAGCTGGGCCTTTCGCTGGATGGTCTTCGAGGATGCCTTCTGCTTTGTCGCTACGGCCAGCCGTCCCCAATTGGAGCAACGAAATCCTGATCGAGCTAATGCTTCTTCATGCATAGCAAAATGGCAAAAACAAGCAATGGGAATCGGCGACGATCATGATCTACTTCTTTATTGAAGACACCGATGAGCTGGTCAAGATTGGCAGAGCCAAGGACATCGAACGGCGCCGCCGTGATCTACAGACTGGGAACCACCGCAGGCTGTTACTGCTCGGCTGGATCCGCACGGAGGATGACGCTCGCGTTGAAAGAGAAATTCACCAGCATTTCAAAGTCCTGAGGGGGCGTGGTGAGTGGTTCTACCTAGATCCTAGCGACGTATTGCCTGTCTTGGCCAGGTTTGGCATAGATGGCTTCGTGGGAACCAACGAGACTCCTTTTGAAGTCGTGGGTCACGACAGGGATGGCATACCCGAGTACATGGGCGTTTGGAAGTGGGGCGATCTTGAGTATGAGGAATGCTGCCCGTTCTGCGGCTCCTTCTGCGGACTACATTTTCAAGACGCATCCGGCATGTATCATTGCATCAACTGCGACGCGTTGACGTCGTTCGACTTTCTTTCCCATGAGGAAGAAGACGAAGGAGACAGGTGATTTCGATCGTTTCCTGAAGATGGCGCTCATTTCATGCTGGGCGAGGGAGTGTAGTTTGGGGGAGGAACACCCATCTCTCCCGTCCAGCCGCTAAGCTTCCTTCAGTCACCTTTGAGCAAGGTGCCCAGGCTTCTAGAACAATCTCTGCGTTGGGCTAGAGCAAAAGCTTCCGCGGCGCTTCTTCCTCAGTCCTTTACTCAAAGGAATTGACGCATCAGTCGGCACGGAAGCCAATCGCGGCAATGCTTGATCAACTCATACCTCGCGATGGTCTCTTGGCAAGGAACGTGACGCCTTCTAGAAGTGGCTTCGGCCCTTACTCACCAGCACCAACTCGCGTTTCAGCTGCGCAAGCTCTTCGGGCGTCCAACAAGACCGGGGTTCTACCCCGTTATCACGGACACTTACGAGAAGGCCGACCGAAGCCTTGAGGAGTGTTCATGTCGAAGCGAAGGAAGTTCAGTGCAGAGTTCAAACGTGGCGCAGTTGAACAGGCAAACCATCCCGGCGTCAGTTGCGCCCAAGTTGCACGGGAATTGGGTATTCGGGACACACTGTTGACCCGCTGGAGGCGTGAGGCCCAGAGCCAGGGCCCAGTGGCTTTTGCGGGTACAGGCACAGCCCGGGACGAGGAATTGGCCCAGCTCAAGCGCGAGCTGGCACGGGTGAAGAAGGAACGGGATTTTTTGCGAGAAGCGGCCACGTTCTTTGCCAAGGGATCATCCTGAGGTATCAGGTGATCGAACGTTGCCGCGATGCGTTTCCGGTTCGATTGATGTGTCGGTGCCTGCGGGTATCGGCCAGCGGTTACTACGACTGGAGCAAGCGCCTGGCCAGCCCCCGTCAGCTCGACAACGAGCGCTTGCTCGGGCGCATCCGTGAACTGCACGAAGACAGCCGGGGCGTGTTGGGTGCAGGCCGGATGCGGGAAGACTTGGTTGATGATGGTGAATCCGTCAGTCTCAATCGCGTGGCTCGATTGATGGCGGGCGATGGCTTGCAGGGCTGGCCGCGGCCCAAACGTCGCGGCCAGCGTAGTCGGCCTGCGCTGGCGCCCCTTGGCGTGCGTAACTGGTTGGAGCGGGACTTCACCGCGCTGGAACCAGAAACAAAGTGGGTCACCGACATCACCGAGATCAAGACGCAACAGGGCAAGTTGTATCTGTGTGTTGTCCTGGACCTGTTTGACCAGCGTGTCGTGGGCTGGTCGATGCATGACCGACAAGACCGGCAGATGGTGATTCGAGCGGTGCAGATGGCTGTCTGGCAGCGTCAGGGCCGCCATCTGGTAATCCTACATTCCGATCGTGGCAGTCAATTTCGAAGTGGCGATTATCAGCACTACCTGAAAGCCAATGCGCTGGTGTGCTCGATGAGCGCGGTCGGACATTGCGGCGACAACGCTGCATGCGAAGGCTTCTTCGGTATGCTCAAACGCGAGCGGATTTACCGAATGAGCTACCCAACAATCGATGCGGCAAAAGCCGATGTGTTTGAATACATCGAGCGGTTCCACAACCGCCGGATGCGACGGAGGACCGCCAAGCGCGATCTGAAGTTCTCAACCCTTTCACAACCGTCCGTGATTTCGGGGTAGAACCCCCGTTTACGGAAATGCAGTCTGGCTACCGTTGAGCCTGCTCATGCCGACGTGCGCAACACGAAAGAAGCAACAAACAGCACTGCGAATGAACATCGCTAGAGGCTGGAGCGAGAGGCAGAAGCGCTGTTGCCTGAAGTTGACAAGGGTTTCCTTACGGAATTCTTAAGCATCACTCACAATCTTGTATGCCTGCCTTAGCTTGAAGACCTCGCGTGGAACATCGCTGGGCTCAGCGATTCCAGGATCAGGAACGAATCTGGACGCCAGTATCTCGTCAACAATGAGCGGAGAAAATTTTTCACTTTCAACCTCAATTACCTCGCCCAGTTGGCAGCGCAGGTCAAGCTCAATCGCCAGTCCTGCGCACGCTTTGAACGGAGCCCGCGACATTGCAGAAAGAAATTGTGTTGCAAGATCATCCGGAGAGATGACACAACTACGTCAAGCATCGGGTTTTTGAAGTCAAAGCTAACCATGTGCGGTTCGCCGGCATGTTCAGTGTTAGCACTGGCGGCAAACATCTTCTCATCGATCCGTGCGTACATATTGGAGTTCCCAGGATTTCCTAGACAGAGCTAGCCTCTGTTGGGGGCGGCATTGGGAGACAGTCATGTCTGCAGGCAAGATCACCAGCAAGACCCGGCAAGCCTACAAATTC